>JAVWLC010000110.1:0-7665 GCA_036638175.1 Raoultibacter sp.
AAGGTTCCTGTAACCAATTTTGTTAACACCATGCAACTGTGGAATGACAACGTTGAGCAGACAGGCAAAGATCTCGAATATGGTCGCAATACACAGCTGATTCCTTTGAATAAGCCACCGTATTATGCTCATCAAAATGTTTCGGCAAACCTTGGATCGCTGGGCGGTCTTAAGATCGATACGAGCTGTCGCGTTATTGATGCGAATGGCGAAGTCATTCCCCATCTCTTTGCGGGAGGTATGAACTCAGGTGGATGGTACGGTCTTTACTATCCTGGTTCAGGTACTTCGCTTACTGGCGGTCTTGTTCTTGGACATATTGCTGGTGAGAGCGCTGCGGCTACCGAGCCTCTTGCTTAACAAAACTCTGTACGCTCAAGGGCGCTGCTTCGGCGGCGCCCTCTTTCTGTTTCGTGGACACAATGCTCTATACTGAAACTTTGATTTGACGAATTGGCAGCGAAAGGGGTATCACCATGGGAGGTGCAAGTGCTCCTGCCTGGAGACAGGTTGCCCAGTATGAATTCTTTTCCGGCTGGCGTCGATGGACGAGCTTTGCGTGCATATGGTTCTGGTCCTGTTTATCATTTTCGATAACCTCACTTAATTTACCTGTATCGAGTCTTCCTGGGGTCCTTTCATGTCCTAATGAGATAACACTTGTTGCTGCAGTTGCGACGTTGTTTATGATTCTCTTTTTTACAGAGAGTGTTTCGTCAATCATTGATTCGCGTTCAATCATGATGCTGGCGGGTATTCTGCTTGTTTCTGCATCGCTGTGTTTTATTGTGGGCGCATTTATCTCGGCGGTATGGTTTCCAGTTGCGGGGATGGCGCTTGGTGGCGCGGCAATTGGATTTTTGAAAATAGCCTGGGGGGAAATGTATTCACGTATGAGTTTACGCCAAGGGCTTTTTTCTATGGGCTACGCGTTGGTCTGTTCGGTTCTTGCGGTTTATATCGTACAGGTGCTTCCTTTTATGGTGCAGCTAGCGGTCTTACTGATCGTTTCTGTATGCTGTGCACCCCTGCTTCATCAAGGGACCCGAGATCTTGCAGATGGCGGCTTTACTGATGAAAAGTCGGAAGGCGGTGTTACTTTTTCGTATTCGCTGTTACTGTTGCCAGCATTGGTGGCATTTGCTGCTGGTATGGTTAAGGGGGTGCTTCCGTGGATTCCTGGTTCGACAGAGCCATTGGTGAATATTGCGCGTGGGGTTGCGGAGCTGACAGCAGGCGTTCTACTCTTGATTTTTGCTTGCAAGCTGGGAAGAAGGGTGGGGGCGGCCCAGATTTACGCTAGTGCGTTGATTTTGGTTGTTGCAGGTTTAGCGCTCTTCCTTTTGCAGATGACACCCGTATGGGCAGCCTTGGGTGTTCACGAAGCAGGCTTTTCGTTGTTCTACTTTTTCATGGTGGTCTATTGGGGCGATCTGTCGCGCAGAACGGGCATGGGGATCGTTCGCATTTATGCGATTGGCTACTTCGTATTTCTCTTCGTGCAGTTTATCGGCACGCTTGTTGGATTTTACCTGCTGGCAGGCGACGAAATGACACTCATGACGGTTGTGTTCATGGTCGTCATCTTCGCATTTTTTGTGGTTGCACTCGTGCTGTTTCTCAATGCGCGTTCTCCTCTGCAGGAGTGGCTTGTGGCTGAAAAGGTGGTTTCTGAAACAGGGGACGAAGTCCCCATCGCGTGCGCGGCACTTGCGTCTGAGTGCAAGCTTTCACCGCGCGAGCATGAGGTCCTAGGGCTTTTGGCGCGCGGTCGCAATGCTTCCTCGATTGCTCGGCTGTTGTGTGTTTCGCCCGATACGGCGAAGACTCACATTAAGAATATCTATCGCAAACTTGATGTGCACACGCAGCAAGAGCTCATTGACAAGATCGAACACACGATGCACACCGCATAGCGTCATGAACCAACTGACGTGTTGATTCATGGAGTGATTCTGGCATCAATTACACGAATCGCAGTGCGTGAGTGAACCCTGACCAAGAGAGATCATCGGTGGCGCGCACGAAGGCACCGAAAGTGGGTGCATGGACGTACTTGACACCACCAGCTTCAATCGCGATGCCTACATGACCGTTGACGCCATCGCCTTTACCAACCCACAAGACATCACCGGGTTCGGCCTGAGAAACAGGAATACGCACAACTGCAGCGTTGAACTGTGATTCGGTTTGATGAGGAACTTCGATGCCGATCTGGCGGTATGCCCACGTGATTAATCCCGAGCAATCAAAGGCATTCGGGCCTTCAGCACCCCAAACATAGGGGCAGCCGATACGGCTTAAGGCGTAGTCAACAACGGTTCCGTTCGAAGGAATGTCGAGGCCGTTTGTTGTGTATTCGTAGGTTTTACGAGCTTGAGCGGCGGCGATAACGCGCGCGCGTTCTTCTGCCTGTTCTTTTTCAAGGAGCGCTATTGCTTCGGCGTCGAGTTGGGCGAGCAATGTTTGCAGATTGCCAACCGTTGCTTCGGCACCCTCTTTTACTTCGAGCGCTTCCTGCTCCTTTTGAGTAGCGAGTGCTTGCTGCTCCTCAAGAATAACTTTTGCCTCTTCGATCTCGGTACGGAGGTCCTTGGTTTCTTGGACCATTTCAGCATCATTTTCGTTGAGCTGGTTCAAAAGATCCCAGCCCGTTGCAAGCTCATCGAATGTTGATGAGCCAAGCAAAACGTCGAGGAATGAGGTACTTCCTTCTCGATACATCGAACGAGCACGGTACCCAAGCTTATTTTGGAGATCATTGATCTCACCCGTTGCGGCGTCAATGCGATCTTGCGCATCGCGTACGGCTTGTTCAGCAGTGAGTTTTTCGTCGAGAGCTTTGTAATAGTTGTCGGAAGCGGTAGCAAGTTCGTCCTGCATTGCCGTAACGCGAGCGCGAACGGCATCGGCTTCGGCTAATTTTTCTTCTGCTGTTGGATCGTCAGCAAAGGCGAAGGTTGGGGCGGTAAGTGCAGCAACACCAGCAGTGCCAAGTGCAGTTCCGCCTGCAATAAATGTGCGTCGATCTACTACGGTATGAATATGCTCGTCCATAGATGAACCTCCTCTATTAGAGCAATGGTTTTACATTGCCTGCAAATCCGAGGTTCGTTTTGGCGGCGTTTAAAGGATTTCGCAAGAGTTCCACTATAATGCAGAGTGGACGGTTTCATAGTAGTTTCACACAGTGTTGACAGAATACTAAAATAGTAACTTCATACATACCATATATGCAGTATAGATGGCCTAGAAGGCCACAAGTTGATTGCATTCTGATGCAAAGAGGCAGGTTCATGGATTTCCCGACAACGCTCTTGAAAGCTATCAAAAAGCAGTTTGAAGCAACAAATGGATGCAAGGAGATGGGTGGCTGCGAAAGTAAGCACATGGCTCCCTATTACGTGAAGTATCTCGAAGATAATCTTGTGCAGCCAATGGATGTTGTGCATGTTGAAGAGTATTCGAAGGGGACTGGTGTTGAGCTCGGCGAAAAAATGCGAGCCCTTCGGTCTTCGTCAGCCATGACCTTCAACCTTCTTGGCAATAAAGAGATTCACGTCCTTGATTCGACGGTCATTCCCAAGGGGCGCTACGGGGTGCAATACGAGTACCAGCTTAGTACGCTTGTCATGAATCCCAATAAAGCAAACCTTGATGCTCGATTGACTTCCGAGGATAAAAAAACAGTCGTTTACTGCGAGATGAAAATGGTTGAGTGGTTGCTTGGCTGGATGAAGATGCTCCGAGTTTCATACCTTGATCCTGCGCGATATTTAATTCCCGAAGATGAGGCGCAAATTTTCATCGAGCTCTTTCAAAAGTTCATTGTTCCTGAGGCAAATATGAAGGGTTCGCACAAAACAAGATTAGTGCGATTTGACGCGCTTCAGATGGCCAAGCATCTCCTAGCGATCTACAGTAATCTCGATAACGAAGGGGCTCGTACGATTAAACTCGTCAATTGCGTATGGGAGATCAAAGATGTTTCGCTCCTCCCTGCACAGGAGGAGCGTTATGTCACCATGCTTGCCGCTGAGAAGCGGGAATTCAAAGAGTTTGCTTGCGCTGCTGAGCCTGTATTTGAACTGTTTTCCCGGAAGGGAATTAATTTCTCTCTTGAGTATGTGCCGTTTGATCGGTTCCTCGGATGTCTTGAGAAAACCAAGGAACAGCAGCGCAAGCTTGCCCGCTATGTGATGTAGCCGCGCGGGCTTTGATGGCCCCATCGCTTGACTAGTCGCTTTCAGGTTTGAGTGGTCCGTAGAAATAAGATGCGGTTGCACCGCCATCGATGAGAAAATCAGCACCCGTGATAAACGAGCCGCGAGGGCTCAGGAGCAATTCTGCTACCGAAGCAACTTCATCAGCGGTACCCGGCCTTCCGGCGGGGCTTTGAGCGAACATGTTCTTGTAAAAATCACCGCGCTTGCCATTGAACTCATCGACTGCCAGCGGTGTGACGATAATTCCTGGAGAAATGGAGTTGATGCGCGCACCGCGCTTACCCCATCGTACCGATTCGAACATCACACGTTTTTCGTTGCACCGCTTGGCCAGTTGATAGGCGTGCAGGGAATCCCTAATGTTGCGGGGATTGAGCACTTCTAAATCAAGGAGCTTGCTGGGTGGCGTTGTTGCCAATTGCTCATCAATGGCGGTACCAAGTGCGGGCATGCGATGTCCTGATTGGCTAGAAATGGTGACGCCCGTTCCGCCGTGCGAAATAATCTTGCCGACTTCTTCGAGCAACACTGCCGTGCCGTAGAGATCGACGTTTAGAATCGTTTCGATAGAAGCTTGGCTTGGCGATACACCTGCTGCATTGACGAGCATGGTGATCTCACCCAGCTCTTGGGCTTCCGCAATAAAGCTGAGGATCGATTCGCGCGAGGAAAGATCCATCTCAAACGGCGTTGTATCGAAGCCCGCATCGCTCATAGTTTTGGCGACAGCGATTGCATTTTCGAGATTCTTGTCTCCAATTGCGATAGACATCCCTGATCCAAGTCGCCGTGCAATTGCCATGCCAATTTGTCCAGCTCCTGTGAGCAGCAGTACTTTTTTCATGAGGCCTTCTTTCAGGTGCTCGCGTTTGCGCGCCCAATTCGTTGTTTTGAAACCCATCATGCACCTTGGAGTTGACTCAAAGTCAAGGGATGTACGTGAAATTTTCGTTCGATGATCTACTGTTTGGGTTGCCGTTTGCGAATCGGCTGGGATCATCAAGTAAAGTTAATCACGAAATGGGAGTGATTAAATAATTCTCGAAGGAAGGTATAGAAAGACCAGATCCAAAACTACTTCGAATCTGGTCCTATATCACTGCGTAGCAATGTTCCGCTCTAGTAAATTAGACAGTAGATAAACTTCTGGTTTCTCGGTTGTTCATTGCCATTCGGATTATCTTTGCTGGGAACATATTTACATTAATAAAAGTCGTTTTTGTTCGTAGAACATCCATGCCTAATTCACATGTCAATCTTCCAAAAACCTCATCAGCGAACGAATTAGTTACGGAGTCAACGCCGCTGAAATCAAAAACAATCTTAGTTGATTCATCTTCATTCAAGGCGTTGATTACTAAATTATAAACAAGCCTTCCAGATGATCGAGTGCATAGCGAAGAACCAAATTCGAGCATACTAATTCGCATTGTTGCCTCCCTTCATTTACCAAAGTATATCATCCACTACAATATCAGGATAATTACAAATGTTTTCAATGTTCCATGAATAAAGCTGATCGGCTCCAGTGCTGATAAGATCCGATTCAAAAACCGTTGCTGTTGAAGGGATTCTTGCGCAAATTACTGTTCCAGGAAAGTACATTCCGCCGATTGCGCTGCAGTTTTCTTCTGTAATCAGGGCTGCATTTTCGTGCGAGACAACCCATAACGTCCCACCTGTTGCTTGAACTAATCTTGCTGTAAAAGTCAACCCAAATCCACATCCATGTCCGGGCCCACCGCTAAAGGAGGGGCCGACTCTTTCACCAACACCTTCGTTAAAGGCCATCAAGAGCAACTCGTCCCCGTCAAGGTGGCTATACTCATTATTTTTTTGTAGGCTACTTATAATTCCTATACCATCATCGACAACGCAAAATTCAATATAATGCTTATTTGGATAAAATTGCGCTGCAACGTAGCCGCCGATATTGGCTCTTGCATGGTTTTCTACGTTATCAATAACTTCGCCAAACGAAAAGTCTAGAGCGTCAATTAAGGAAGCGTCTACACCTGACTGCTCGCTTACGATATCTCTGAGTTTTTCTGGAAGATCGTTATTATTGCGGTCACTTTGTATTTTGGTTATTTCGAGAAACCGGTTTTTTGAAGGATGTCGTGTAAATTCTTCTCGCGAAAGAATGTTTTGTACTTCGAAGAAATTCATTCTCGACATATATTGAGCTAGGTCGCTGTTAGAAACATATTTGGTTGATGCTTTTTTGTTTTGGCTACGAGATTTATTGCATAGCATTGCAATAACAGCTAGTGTTCCGATTTGCATGAAGCTACTTTTCGTAAGGTCAACCAGCACCACATCTTCGACATCGATAAACTTTGCTTTACCCAGTCTTTTACATATACAAAAGACTGGAGATTGCTTGTCTTCAAAAGGGTCGAGCACAATTTCCATGATGGGAAACCTTCGCTGGCTGTTGGATAATAGCTAACTAATAAAATAGTAATAATAAACTATTAGACAAGTTGTAATTAATATTAATCGATAAATTAGAGACAATTAGGGACGAAAGTTCGGGTTATGATGTGACCTGCCTCATAATTTTGAGAAAAAAGTGCTTGAGCTAGTATCAGATTAACCCCCTGAACTGCTCAAGCACTTTTCATAAATCAATGGCGGAGGAAGTAGGATTTGAACCCACGGTACCTTGCGGCACAACAGTTTTCAAGACTGCCGCCTTCAACCACTCGGCCATTCCTCCGTTTATGTAGTGCACTTTTCGTGGGCGTCGCCTTGCGGCTTTGACCTATGAGAAAAGCGCGGCACTAGGATAGCATATAATAGCTCATATGACTGATGAAGAATACATGCAATTGGCGTTGACACAGGCTCGAAAGGCAGAATCTTTCGATGAAGTTCCCATTGGAGCCGTTGTTGTGTATGCTCCGATTGATCCTGCAACACGTAAGGCACTCGCCGAGCCACGCATCATCGCCGAGGCTTGTAACCTGCGAGAAAGCACGCAAGATCCAGCAGGACATGCAGAATTTCTCGCTATGAAAGCAGCTTCTGAGGCGCTTGGTGTTTGGAGGCTGACGGGCTGTACTGTTTATGTGACGCTTGAGCCTTGCATTATGTGTGCAGGTCTTATGCACCAAGCTCGCATTGATCGATGCGTTTACGGGGCACCTGATCCTAAAGCAGGAGCGCTCGGCACGCTGTATACCATTAATGAGGACGAGCGATTGAATCATGCGTTTGAAGTTATACCGGGTGTATGCCAAGACGAATGCGCTAATCTGCTCAGTACATTTTTTAAAAACAAAAGAAAGACTAGGAAACAATGAACGAATCTTCTCCTATGGTTGTTGCTGATCCCCTTGCTGCTTTTGAACGGACGGGCATGGTTAAGGTCATTGCTCCTGCAAAAACTAATCTGTACCTCGACATCAAGGACAAGCGCACTGATGGCTACCAT
>JAVWLC010000111.1:0-7627 GCA_036638175.1 Raoultibacter sp.
GAGTATCAACTACTCAGATACAACCAGAGATGTGGCTCGGCTAACCTACACGTTTAAGAGGGGGTAGGTACACCATGGAAGAAAACCTTACCCCTAAACCAAAAAGAGAATATGCAACCGAAGTCAAGCGCTCAGCAGTACATGCCTTCCTCGAAGAAGGCATGACCAGAGCACAAGTGGTAGACAAGTTTGACATCGCTTCTGCATCAACGCTTAAGAAGTGGGTTATTGCCTACAGGAGACAAGGTGAGTCTGCCTTTGTCCCTAAGAGTAAAGGGAGACCTCCTGGGACCTTTAGCCTTACCAGCAAACCACTCAGTAGCCGAGCGTCGTTTGAGGAGATACTCATGCGAGCTGAAAACGAGCGGTTGGCGCGGAAGCTTGGGGGACGGTAAGCGCTCGCTGTCTCGCACGCAGGTTTGCTGCGCGTTAGCGCACTCGCCACTCCCACTTCCATAAGATTTCTGCGCATTCGCCTGCCTGACGATGGGTTTGCGTCAGCGGCGCATATAATAACCTACCATGCGGCAGCGTGCCGCTTACATACCAGGGGAGCTTGCGGGACGTTGTCAGAACAACGCACGGCAGGCTGAGAGGAAGCGCGACCCCGCTTCGACCCTAGAACCTGCTATGGATAATGCCAGCGAAGGGAGTTATATGACGCAGATGTCTGCTGCACGTGACGGAACTGTCACACCTGAAATGAAAATCGTTGCCGAAAAAGAGGGTAGAGACCCTGAGGTAATCCGCGAGGGCGTGGCTGCGGGTCGCATTGCCATTCCTGCCAACGTGAACCATACGAGTCTTTCACCTGAGGGCGTGGGCGAGGGCCTGCGCACCAAGGTCAACGTAAATCTTGGCATCTCGGGTGACCTTGCCGATGAAGAGGCCGAGTGGGAAAAGGTTGCCGTCGCGCTCGAATTGGGCGCTGAAGGCATCATGGATCTTTCGAATCACGGCAAGACGCAGGCGTTTCGCCGCAAGCTTGTCGAGCGCTCATCAGCAATGATCGGCACCGTTCCCATGTATGATGCCATTGGGTATCTCGATAAAGCGCTGATCGATATCACGGTTGAAGACTTCCTCAATGTCGTGCGCGTGCACGCCGAGGATGGGGTTGATTTTGCAACCATCCACGCAGGCATGAACCGAAGCGTCATCAACTCGTTCAAAGAGACGGGACGGCTAACGAATATCGTGAGCCGTGGTGGATCGCTTATCTTTGCCTGGATGGAAGCAACAGGCAATGAAAATCCCTTTTACGAATACTACGATGACGTACTTGCCATCTGCGCACAGCATGATGTCACGCTCAGCTTGGGCGACGCTATGCGCCCTGGTAGTACCTTCGACGCCACTGATGCCGCCCAGATTGCCGAGCTCATTGAGATTGGCAAGCTTACAAAGCGCGCATGGGATGCAGGCGTGCAGGTTATGGTTGAAGGCCCAGGCCACATGGCGCTCGAGGAGATTGCTGCCAACATGAAACTCGAAAAACGCCTGTGTCACAACGCGCCGTTTTACGTGCTTGGTCCACTTGTGACCGATATCGCACCTGGTTACGATCACATTACTGCTGCTATTGGTGGCGCGCTTGCCGCCGCATCGGGAGCTGACTTTCTCTGCTACGTAACGCCCGCCGAGCACCTGCGCCTACCTGACGTTTCTGATGTTCGCGAGGGGCTGGTTGCTACCAAGATTGCAGCTCACGCAGCAGATATTGCCAAAGGGCTTCCTGGTGCGCGCGATATCGACAACCGCATGAGCGATGCGCGTCGCCGTCTTGATTGGGAAGAGATGTTCTCGCTCGCCATCGATCCTGCGCGTGCGCGTGAAACATTCGAGAGCGCACCTGAGGCAACAGAGGGCACCTGCACGATGTGTGGGAAGATGTGCGCCATGCGCACGGTTAATACGATTATGGATGGTCTGACTATAGACCTTGATGCTAAATAGGAGTTATTTGTGGAAACTTTTGCTTTGAAAAACGCCGTTGACTCGGTGCGCGCGAATGTGCCGCTTGTTCATAACATAACCAACTATGTGACAGTTAACGATTGCGCAAACGCGCTTCTGGCCTGCGGTGCAAGCCCCATCATGAGTGATGAGCCTAAAGACGTTGTTGATATCACAAGCATCTGCGGAGCACTCACGCTCAACATCGGCACGCTTCATGTGTCAAGCATCGAAGCGATGTTCATCGCAGGTGAGCGTGCGGCCGAACTTGGACATCCTATCGTGCTCGATCCTGTGGGTGCAGGCGCATCGGCGCTTCGCACGCGCACGGCGGGCGATCTGCTTGATCGGCTTCCGATTGCGGTTATTCGCGGCAACATGTCAGAGGTGAAAGCGCTTGCTGGGGGAGCATCAACCACGCGCGGCGTTGACGTGTGTCCCGATGATGCCGTAACGCGTGAAAACCTTGCGTCGTCCGCTGCATTCGCCCGCGACTTCGCGCTTAAAACCAATGCTGTTGTTGCTATCACGGGGGCTATCGATATCGTTACCGATGGCAAACTTGCCTATGCGATATCGAACGGCTCCCAAATCATGGGCAAAATTACGGGCGCGGGCTGCATGCTCACTTGTCTGTGCGCCGCGTATGCTTGCGCGAACCCTGCTTCGATGCTCAACGCGACGGTAGCCGCGGTTGCAAGCATGGGACTTGCAGGTCAGCAGGCCGAAGAGCGCATGAGCGTGCGCGATGGCAATGGATCGTTCCGCACGTATCTGCTTGACGCGCTGTATCGCATGGATGGCGAAGCGCTTGAGGCAGGCGCAAAGATCGAACAAATCGAGCTGTAGAGTCATGCTCTCACGAGACGAACTGCGCACTGGTATGCGCCTTTATGCGGTGACTGATAACGCTTGGTTGGGCGAGCGTTCGCTTGCCTCGTGTGTTGCGGAAGCTCTTGCGGGCGGTGCGACGTTTGTGCAGTTGCGCGACAAGCATGCCTCAACCAAGTCGCTCGTGAGCCAAGCAGCCGAGCTTAAGGTCCTCTGCGAGAAAGCAGGGGTGCCCTTTGTGATTAACGATGATGTTGAAGCAGCACACCAAGCAGGGGCTGATGGTGTGCATGTGGGGCAGGACGACATGGCGTGTGCGAAGGCGCGCGCCCTGCTCGGCCCCCAGAAAATCGTCGGGGTTTCGGTGCAGACGGTCGGCGAAGCGCAAGCCGCTGAAGCTGAAGGCGGCAACCAAGCCCGATGCGGTTGACGTGACGTTCGAGGAGCTTGCCGCAATCTGCCGCTCAGTAACAATTCCTGTTGTTGCAATCGGTGGCCTCAATGCGGCAACAATCCCCGAACTTGCTGGTACTGGGGTTGACGGCGCCGCGGTAGTGTCTGCAATCTTTGCCGCCGATGACATCCAAGAGTCAACATGCCGCCTTCGCAGAATCGTTGACGAAACCCTCGCCTAAGCGATACGATGCGAACCGAACAATCAAAGCATCAACACGCTTGAGAAAAGCGCAGGCGAATGACTGAAAGAGGATTAATCATGAAAGCAGTAGTGAGCATTGCTGGTTCTGATTCAAGCGGGGGTGCTGGCATCCAGGCTGACATCAAAACCATCGCAGCCCATAAGCTCTTTGCCGAAACGGTCATTACCGCACTCACCGCGCAAAATACAACGGGAGTGTTTGGTGTTCTTGAGGTTGATCCTGCTTTCGTAGCTCAGCAGATCGATGTGGTATTTGATGATATTCGCCCAGATGCCGTCAAAATCGGCATGGTCTCTTCGTCTGCCATCATCGAAGCAATTGCTGAGCGGCTTGAAGCCAACAACGCAAAAAGTATTGTGGTTGATCCCGTGATGGTGGCAACTTCGGGCGCCCGTCTTATCGATGATGATGCGCTTGAAGCGCTCAAGCAAAAACTCATTCCCTTAGCCGATATTGTTACGCCCAACATTCCTGAGGCAGAAGTGCTCTGCGGGCATGCAATCTCAAATGATGAAGACATGGAAGCTGCTGCCAAGGAAATCGCCGCAATGACAAACGGAGCGGTGCTCGTAAAAGGCGGTCATGGCAGCAATCGTGCCGATGACGTGCTCATCACCGAACATGGACGCGTGGTGTGGCTTCGCCACAAGCGCATCGAAACGGACAATACCCACGGTACAGGGTGCACGCTTTCGTCAGCTATTGCTTGCGGACTCGCGCAGGATTTCGAAATGCAAGCTGCGGTTTCGAAAGCAAAAGCCTACGTCACTGGCGCGCTGCAAAACGGACTCAACATTGGGAAGGGCAGTGGCCCCTTAAATCACATGTGGGATTACTAAGCGTCTTCCTGAGTGTCTAGAATTATCCCAATTGGGATAAAAGAAGGTAGCATCCCAAGTGTTGGTGTATCAGGGATTCGTCGCCGAAGAAGTGCCGACATCTCCTGGTGCTGTGAGTCTTTACCGCCTTGTTCTTGTGGGTTGATCGCAGGTCTAGCTCATCTGGGAAAAGCGGATTGATGTGCTAGCGTTCGGGATGCGGGAGGTACGTGACGTCGGGGTGGCGCGGGATGCGGGGGTTTTACGGGTTGGGCGTTCGCGGCATGGCTGTGCTCGGAACACGGAGGTTCGCGGGACGAAAAAAGGGCCGCTGGTGGATGGAAATCACGGCTATGTAGTGGTTTGGGACCTCAAAAAAATTACCTTATTAAATCTGATTTCTAAAGCACCTGATCAGGCGTTTGCGTACATTTGTGCGTATAAAAGTGTTCTCAAAAAGGACTACTTTTCCGTCAAATCCATCCAAAATCAGCGAAAAAAGTGTCCCGAGCCGCAAATTCCATCCAGAATCGGGGTAAAAACTTGTCCCGGGGATGTGCTCGAATCGATTGTGCTGAATACGTTGGTCTAACGGCAAAAATTATCGCAGGGTATCACCAAGTTCATACACGCATTGTCCGCCGACATAGGTGGCCTTTACGTGCGTTCGCTGAATGTCGTCTTCCGATACCGTGAGCAAGTTCTTGTCGAGCACCGCAAAATCAGCAAGCTTGCCCGCTTCAAGAGTCCCCAGCTCATCGGCTCTGCCTGCTGCTTGAGCGCTTCCGAATGTGTATGCCCTGATGGCATCTGCCATGGTGATGCGTTCTTGGGGAAGCCATCCTCCTTGCGGCTTATGCGTGCGGGGGTCTTGGCGCGTGACGGCGGCATAGAGGACATCCATCGAGTTCACATCGACTACGGGCGAATCGGTTCCAAATGCTACCTTCACCTGTTCGCTCAGGAAAGTCGCAAAGGGCCACATGTACGGCGTGCGCTTGCTTCCGAGGTCGCGTTCGGGTCCACCAGGATCAAGGGTGATGTGGGGTGGCTGAGCGGCGGCAAGGATGTCGAGCGCCGCTAAGCGCGCAATGTCTGCGGGCTGGAGGTTTTCCAGATGTTCGAGGCAGTTTTGGCCCTGATCAAGTGGCCCAAAAGTGCGGCGTGCTTCCTCGAAGATGGAAAGGGCTTCGTGGATTGCCTCGTCACCGATTGCGTGGATGCGAACAGCGTAGCCTTTTTGTGCTGCTGAGAGTACGAGTGCTCGCATGGTGGCAGGCTCGATGGTTGGGCGTCCGCAATCGCCTTCAAAGCGTGCGTTGGCGTAGGGCTGATTGAGCCAGGCTGTGTGCTGGCTTGATACGCCGTCGAAGAACTGTTTGAGTCCCGGCGCGCGCAGGAAAGGACCAGCGAAACGCCTGTGCATTGCCTCGAACCGATCCAGGTTTTCAAGCAGGGTCGGGAAAAGATGCACGCGTATAGCCAGCTCGCCGTTATCTTCGAGCTTCTCATAGAGGTCATCACGCACGAAATCAAGACCAGGCATCGCCATGAGTGACATATCGCAGACTGAGGTAATGCCGTTGGCGAGCAATCGATCCATGAAGCTCCGATATGCTGCGCAGAGCTCCTCGTCGGAAAATGCCGCTACAATGCGAGGCATGAGTTCCATGGCAGCCGCTTCGCGAATGATACCCGTGAGCTCTCCCTGATCATCGCGGTCGTAGCTACCACCTGCGGGGGGCTCGCTTTCGCGCGTGATACCAAGTGCATCAAGCGCCGCTGAGTTCACCCAAAGCGTGTGTGCGTCACCTGAGTAAAGGGCAACGGGCTGGTTGGGATAGACCGCATTGAGCGAATGCTTGCTTGGTAAAACGGGCACGTCCCAGCGGTATTCGCGCCAGCCCTGTGCAAGCAGCCAGCTTCCCGCAGGTCGGCGTGCCGCCAGGGCGGCAAGGTGGGCTACGTAATCCGCTTCGCTTGTACCAAGGTAGTTCATGGCAAGCGGGGAAGAGTAGAGCGCTGAGGGGAAAAAATGCAGGTGAGAATCGTGAAATCCAGGGACAATAAGCGCATCCCCGTAGTCTTTCACCCTTGTTGCCGATCCCTGAAACGCCGCGGCTCCCTCAACAGGACCCGCATACACAATGCGGTCATCGACAACCGCAAGCGCACCAGGTTCTGCTTTGTCGTTCAGACCAGTAAACAAAGCGTTTGCAAGAATGATTCTATCAGCGTTCAACCTGATCATTACTCCTTCCGCTTACGAGCGCGCACCTAAGCCACACGTTTGCCCAACCGTTGTAATCTTAGTCCGTTGGCATCACGAAGCGATAATCATCACCGCAGATTGTCTGTTTGATCTTTCCTGCACAGACAAGATAGATGAGGTGCGCCATCGTTTCTGCCATTGAGAAATACTTTTGATCAAGCGGCCACAAACACCAATCTGAATACTTCCACTTTGCGTGCTGTGAAATGGAAACAATGTTGTCGTAGCCTTCTGCGACGAGCCCGTAGATTTCCTCGAGGCGTTTTTGGTGGTGATCCTTGAGATACAAAACGCGACTTTGCAGGTCTGTAAACGTATCACCATGAGCAGGGAGGACAAGATCGACATCGTAGCGATGAATTTTGCCGAGGCTTGCCATGAACTCCTCGAGTGCGTTGTAGGTGGTAAACCATGAGGACACGGAAGGCGTAATGTATTCGAGAACGTGATCTCCAATGATCATCGTTTTCGTAACGGGTTCATAAAGGCAGATGTGCCACTTGTCGTGCCCTGGTGTCTCAATGACAGAAAAGGTGTAGCCCGCAGCCTCAAACGTATCGCCTTCTTCGATATAAATCACATCAGGACGGTATTTGAGGGGGAGCAATTCTGCGTGCAACTTTAAGCGCGTGACGCCCTTTTCGAACGAAAGCCCCTCATCCTGTGGACGAGCAGCTTGGCGAATGAGTGGCTCGAAAACCTTTGCTTCCATATCCTGAAGGTTTTGGACTTCCTGAAATGAATGGAGGTGACCGTAGACGCGCATGCCGTCGCGGTAGATGCGATCAAGGTTGCCTGTGTGATCAGGGTGTGAGTGTGTGAGTAGGATTTCCACCGAATCCCAGCTGCGGCCGAGTCGCTCAAGCGCGGCGTCAAGAGCGGCTTCGCAAGCAGGATGATTAAACCCGACATCAATGATTGTTGTAGTGTTTTCGCTCAGCAAGAAATACGAGTTGATGACTTTGAGCGGGTTGTCGGGAAGGGGTACCTTCACCTTGAACACGCGGGGAATGACTTCCTGGATGAAATCATCGCTCGTAAAATCGTAGTCTGCTGCTTCGTCTTGTGTTGGAGAACTCTGTACCATTTTT
>JAVWLC010000112.1:0-7582 GCA_036638175.1 Raoultibacter sp.
TTTCTTGGTCGTGATTTTAAAGCGTTTCGCTTAGATGAAGACCGTTCGGTTTTTGTCGTTGGAGCTGGTGTTTCGCTATCTTCAGTTGTTCAGGAAGCTTTTAAGCATGGTCTTGCTGGGCTTGAGTTTGCTGTTGGGACTCCTGGAAGCGTGGGAGGAGCTATTCGTATGAATGCTGGCTCGCGTGATGAATGGATTGGTTCACGAGTGGTGTCGGTTACCACGTTTGACCCTGTGTGCGGGCTTAAGCGGCGTACTGGTGACGATATCGAATGGAACTATCGTACATGTTCGCTTCCTACTCATGAAATAGTACTTGAATGCGAGCTTTCGGTGCAAAGTGCGCTTCCTTCGTTTATTCGTGGGAAAATGGAAGCCGCGCTTTCAAAAAGAAGGCAATCGCAACCGCTTGAGCATCCTTCTTGCGGCAGTGTATTTAAGAACCCCGCAGGTCATTCGGCGGGCGCATTGATCGAAGAGGTTGGACTTAAAGGAGCCCGCATCGGCGGGGCATGCATATCGGAAGTTCATGCGAACTTCATTGTGAATGATAATCATGCGAAAGCATGTGACGTTATGGGGCTTATTGAACGTGCCCGCACCAAAGTGAAAGAAGCTTATGGCATCGAATTACAACCGGAAGTCAGGTTCCTCGGGTTCGACTCGTAAACAGTCGCCGACTAAACGTGGCAGTGCTCCGGTGCAATCAGGAAGCCGGGGTTCTTCTCGACAAGCGGGGCGACCACCGCAACGCTCATACGCGCCGCGGAACCAACAGGGATATCAGCAGGGTTACCAACAGGTTTCTTCTGTCCGTATTGGCGACATCAACCAGGTGAGCCGCAATAAGCGCGCTCAAAGAACCTATCGCCGCTATATTATTCGCATTGTGATCGTGATCGTATTGCTCGGCGCGCTGGTGGTAGGTGGCGTTGCCGTCTATAACTCAAATCTATTCACGGTTGAAAAAGTTACGGTTACTGGTGTTGAGCACCTGACTGCTACCGAAATGACCGAGTTAGCTTCGGTTCCCGCAGGGACAACGTTGCTGCGGGTTGATGCGAATGGCATTCAGCAGCGACTCCTTGGCGATGCGTGGGTTGAAAAAGCCCAGATTAACCGCGTATTTCCCGATACACTTGAGCTGGCTATCACTGAGCGCACTATTGCCGCTGTGGTGAGCGTTCCCATTGATAGCGCTCAAACCACCGAGGATTGGGCTATTTCTCAAGATGGCATTTGGCTCATGAAGATTCCGCCACAAGGTTCTGAGGAATCTAAATCTATCAGCACCAAGGTCTATGAGGATGCAGCAGAAGTGCTGCGCATTTCAGATGTCCCCCTTGGTGTTCAGCCTGAAGTGGGTACCGCTTGCACTGATGCTAACGTAACCAACGCGCTCAATATCGTCAATGGACTTACTACCGAACTAGCTGATCAGGTGACTGAGGTAAAAGCTGCTGAAACAACATCAACGGTGCTTGTGCTTGAGAACAACATTGAGATCGCGTTTGGTGAGGCGGGAACAACCGAGGAGATTCGCAATAAGGAACGTGTTGTGCTTCAGCTTATGGAGGAGAATCCTGGATCGATTGCCTACATCAATGTGCGTGTGGTCGAACGTCCGACGTGGCGTTCTCTTTGATGATGCTGATCTTGCCAACAATTGAGTTGCTTCCGAAGGGATAAAAACTCAAATTGGGGTCTACACCTGCACCGTTCACAAAAGTCTGTGGCTCGTTACCGTTTTTTGACGTATCTGTGATGAGAGCCGCTCTAATTTGCATTTAGAGTATCATCGTGTACAATAGCGCCACGTGAAAAACGCACGAAAACGCAGGAAAACGCAGCAATTATAAACGCAGCATATGTGGGGAGTATATAATGCCAAACACAATAGGTCCTGAGCATTTGGCTGTCATCAAAGTCGTAGGTGTTGGTGGCGGCGGAACGAATGCAGTCAATCGAATGGTTGATGCAGGAATTAAGGGTGTCGAGCTTATTGCCGTCAACACTGATCGACAGGCTCTGCTCATGTCCGATGCCGATAAGACAATTCATATCGGTGAAGAACTAACGCGCGGTCTTGGCGCAGGCGCAAACCCAGAGGTTGGCTGTCAGGCCGCCGAGGAAAGCCGTGCAGAAATTCGCGAAGCTCTTGCCGAAGCCGATATGGTTTTCGTCACCGCAGGTGAAGGTGGTGGAACTGGTACAGGAGCTGCCCCCATCGTTGCAGAAATTGCACGTGAGGAAATTGGTGCTCTTACCGTTGGTATTGTCACAAAGCCGTTTTCGTTTGAAGGTCGACTGCGTCGCAATCAGGCCGACCAGGGCATCGAATTGCTCTCCCAAAAAGTCGACACGCTCATTGTTATTCCCAACGATCGTTTGCTTGAAATTGTTGAGAAGAAAACAAGCATGCTTGACGCTTTCCGCATTGCTGATGATACGCTCAGGCAGGGTATTCAGGGTGTCACCGACCTCATTACTATTCCGGGTCTTATCAACCTTGACTTTGCCGACATTCGCACCGTCATGAAGGATGCAGGCACTGCCTTGATGGGCATTGGTCGCTCCTCCGGTGAAAGCCGTGCTCTTGATGCGGCACTTCAGGCTACAAATTCTAAGCTGCTCGAGTCTTCTATCTCGGGTGCTTCTCGTGTTTTGTTCTCCATTGCTGGCGGTCCTGACCTCACGCTTTCTGAGGTCGATGAGGCTGCTCGTACGGTTGAAGCATGTGCCGACGAGAATGCAAACATCATCTATGGCCAGATCATCAATGATGAACTGGGCGATGAAGTCCGTATTACGGTTATCGCTACAGGCTTCAAGCAGGGTGTTTCACAGTCTTCGATGGACTTTTCGCCCCGCAAAGATTTGTTCGCTTCGACGACTCCCGCTGCGCAAGAGCAGGCACCTGCTGCTGCGCCTGTTAACTTTTCAAACTCGCCGAAGAACGGCCGCTTCGCCGACGAGGATTATATCCCCGACTTCTTGAAGCGCCAGCGTTAAGTCGAACAGTCGATTTTAAGAGCATGAAAACGACCCTTGAACTGCCTTTGCCGCATGTTTCCGAGGGTCGTTTTGCGTCTGTTTCCGCTCTAACCGACGAAAAGCTCTTCGAAATTATGGGTATTCGCATTGCGTTCACTGAGCGTTCGGGCGGGACAAGCGAGGGTGGTTTTTCATCACTTAACCTGGCCAATCACGTTGGGGATGATACGCAAGCAGTTGCCGTTAATCGCGCGCTCGTGTGTGAGGCGTTCGATATTGCGGTCGATAAGCTCATTGTGCCAAGTCAGGTACACGGCGATCATCTTGTTCTTGTGTCTGATGCGCGCGAGGGTTTTAACCGAGCGTGTGAAGAGGCATTTGCAGGTGCAGATGCTCTTGTGGTTGAAGCTCCAGACGTTGCCGCGCTTTTGTGCTATGCCGATTGTGTACCCGTGATTGTGGTTTCTCCGACGGGTAGATTTGCGGTTGTGCACGCAGGTTGGCGTGGTGTTGAAAACGAAATTGCGGTGCACGCTGTGCGGAAGCTCTCTGAGCTGGATGCAGCGGATGGTTTTTCGCAAACTAAGGAAGGCATGAATGTCTACATTGGCCCCTACATTCACTCAGAGTGTTTCGAGACGGGCGCAGATGTTCATGCATTGTTTACGACAAAATTCGGCAGCGAATGTGCAACTGATGCCACGCACGTGGATCTGGGTTGTGCATTGCGGGTGAGTTTGCCGCGGGCAGGCATTGCATCTTCACGGATTGCGGATGTGGGCGTGTGCACGGTTTGCAATAACGATAGGTTCTTTTCGCATCGGGCTCAGAGTGGTTTAGCTGGTCGTCATGGTGCGCTCGCGGTAAGGTTTGAGGGAGGTAGTCGATCATGAGTGTTGCTACGCGATATAGCCGTATAGCAGAAGAGGTTGCCTGCGCCTGCCGTGAAGTGGGGCGCGATCCTCGTGAGGTTGTGCTTGTGGCAGTATCAAAGACGGTTGATGCCGAGGTTGTAGGGCAAGCTGTGAGCGCTGGTGCGCATGATTTTGGCGAGAACAGGCCTGATGGACTTGAAGAAAAGCAGGCAGCTTATCCAGATGCTACCTGGCATTTCATTGGCAACATCCAGTCGAGACGTATTGCTGATATTGTACGGCGTGCTGATCTTATTCATTCGTTATATGAAGAGAGACATGCTGATCGAATTGATGCGGCAGCCGAGGCTTTAGGTAAAGTGCAAGACGTTTTGCTGGAAGTTAATGTGTCGGGTGAAGAAAGCAAAAGCGGGCTGACACCCGAAGATGTTTCGGCTCTGCTTGCGCATTGCCTCAAGCTTGAACATGTGCGCGTCTGCGGACTCATGACCATGGCTCCGCAAGGTGATCTTGAAGTTGCTCGCAAGAGTTTCGAAGACCTCAGGATCGTACGCGATAAGCTTAAAGCAGAGCATTGTGAGTGTTCAGACCCTCAATTTATGCGTGATCTTTCTATGGGAATGAGTGAAGACTGGCGTGAGGGAGTACGTGCGGGCGCTACCATAGTCCGAATTGGAAGAGCAATTTTTGATGATACATTCGAGTAATGGCATTTTACATAAGTAGCAGGCGCCAGGTTCGCAGCATCTGGCCGAAACGAAGCAGGTGATACCATGGAGTTGCCAAGGATAGGGAAGTCGGATAGAGGAATGTTTGACGGCATTAAAAACAAACTTGGTTTAGGCAATGGCAATGAAGCTTATGACGAAGAGTACTACGACGACTATAACGAAGAGTACGCCGAAGATTATGATGAAGATGGCTATGCCTACGAAGAGGGCAGTTACGCTCAGGGCCGCAACTCTCAAGGCCGTCACTCGTCACGATCATCGTCACGGGCGAGCACGTATGGAAGCTCCCGCGGAGATTCGCCTCGCTTGGTGTCCATTGATGATGTTCGTGCCAATACGCAAATTCCTGACAGTCTGAAACGTGATCCTTTGCCGCCGCGACGCGATAGTGCATCTTCGGTGGGATCATCGTATGATTCAGGTTCAGCTTCGTCCTATAGTTCAAGTTCGGGATATCGACCGAGTTTCTCTTCCTCGCGTCAAGTCGAGCGTGCAGCTGACTATCTGCGCAGCACCGACACCAGCGATCTCCCTGCAGAGGCCCAGCGTTCTGAGGGTTTGAACTCGCTATTTACGTCAACGACTCCTACCGCTCCAGCTGCATCGGTTGCTACGGTTGGATCTACAACGGCATACGATCCTTATGAGGCGTTTTCTGGCTCGGGAGCGGCAACGCATAATCCTTCGCGCTCTTTGAGCGTGCTTAAGCCAGCGAACTATGGTGAGGTTGAGCGTGTGGCGAAGATTGTTAAAGCTGGCGATGTTGTGGTGCTTTCGCTTCGCAACACACCTGATCATCTTGCAAAACGCATTCTCGATTTTTCGTTTGGCGTTTCGGCAGCTCTTGATGCGAGCGTTGAGTGTGTAGCGGATAAAGTATTCGTCATTTTGCGTGGCGCAAGTCTTTCAGAAGCTGAATTGACCGCTTTGCGCGGCCAGGGAGTGCTGTAATGACGCTGCTTTCGGCTCAAACGCGGATTGCGCTTATCGGCGGAGGTAAAATGGGCGAAGCAATCATGGGCGGCTGGATTGCTTCTGATACATACCCTGCTTCTGTGTTGAGTGCTTCTAACTTTGTTGTGGCAAACCTTGGATTGCCGCGACGGAACTATCTCGAGGAAACCTATGGAGTTTCTTGCGTTGAGCAGGCGTGTGATATTGAAGCGGTTGATTTAGTTGTTCTTGCTGTTAAGCCACAGGTCATGATGGGAATGCTTGAGACAATCAAGGATTTACCGCAGTATGCCAACGCGTTGTATGTCTCCATCGCCGCAGGTTTATCAACCGAGCGACTTCAAACTGCGCTGCCTTCGGGCGTGCATCTCGTACGCACGATGCCCAATACGCCGTTGCTTGTGGGGCAGGGTGCGACCACGGTGTGTGCTTCGCAAACTTCAACTGATGCGGACATCGAACTCATTCGTGATCTGTTTGCCTGTCTTGGGAAGGCGTTTGTTGTCAACGAAGATGACATGGATGTAACGGGTGCGATTTCTGGCTCAGGACCTGCCTATGTGGCAGCTATGATTGAAGCACTTACCGCAGCAGGCTCCAAACAGGGTCTTGATGCTCAGCTTGCCGAACAATTAGCATTGCAGACCGTGCGTGGTACGGCGATGCTTATCGATGAGACTGGAAAGAGCCCTGAGGAAACACGCGTGGCAGTTTGTAGTCCCGGAGGCTCGACGTTAGCCGCACTAGCTGCGATGGATGAATGCGGATTTACACAAGCTTATGAGGCGGGCGTAACAGCCGCCGTACGACGTTCTAAGGAGTTAGGTGCATGTTAAGCTTTAAGTACCTACTTGTTTCGATTGTAGATGTGTACTGCATGATCATTTTTGTGTACGTACTCATGTCTTGGATACCAACTAAAAAAGGCATAATCGCCGATATTGATAACGTTTTAGCGAAAATTTGCGATCCATACCTTAATATTTTCAGAAAATTTATTCCTCCTCTTGGAGGAATGGTGGACATTACCCCAATAATAGCCCTGCTTGTATTACAATTTGGGGTACGTTTGATCGTAAGCATTTTTTAAGCTTTACCATCATGTTCGTTAGAACTAAGTGAAGGGAATCACTATGGCAATGACTTCGGCTGATATTCAGAATCAGAGCTTCTCCATCGATCGCAAAGGATACGATGTCGATGAGGTCGATGTATTCCTGGAGCATATCGCTAACGAGCTCGATGAAATGAATGCTTTGATCGACCAGCAGCAAGGCGAACTTCAAGATAGTAAGTTTAGCGGCTTCGATAGGCCTGGTCGTGGAAATTCAGGCGCATCGAGTGAAGAGCTTGCTGAGAAGGATGCTCGTATTGCAGAGCTCGAGCGTCAACTTGATGAGAAGAAAGCTGATGGCAATGCTATCGCTCAGGCTCTCATTATTGCTCAGCGCTCTGGTGATGAGATCATTGCAACAGCAAACGCTGAAGCTGCCCAAACTCGCCAAGAGGCTGAAGATGAAGCTCAGCGTATTCTCGATAAGGCTAACAACGAAAAGCAGAAGATCATCAGCGCTATCAAGGACCTCGAAGAGGATCGCGAAGATGTACGTGCCGATTATCAGGATCTGCTGAAGGACTTTATTGATTCTGCAAATAAGAAACTTGTTGAAATTGGTGGACCTGCTGCTGCCGCGAGCGCTCATGCCAAGAGCTCGAGCCGCTCAACCACCAGCGCTCAGGCTCCCATCCGCAAGGATAGGAGTGTTACTGCCGCTACGTACACCACCCCAACGGCAAGCGCATCTGCAGTTGTTGTTCCTGCAACCCCAAAGCCTTCAAAGGTTGACAAAGACCTTTCGGGATTTGGCGATGCTGACGACGGCTTTGAGTTTGAGGAAATCGACTAACGTATTGCGCACTACATAAGCATTGATGAATCTGGCCGGTCACAAGATCGGCCAGATTTTTTTAATCTGGTGTTCGTGTATGGTTGACCCCCCTTGACGGAATACTTTTGTGATCAATTTT
>JAVWLC010000113.1:0-4957 GCA_036638175.1 Raoultibacter sp.
CGCAAGAAGTTCTATACGCTGTTCGAATCGAAATACGACATCATGTACTGGTATCTCAATTTCTGCTTCTCGGTTTCTCTGTACAAAATTGGAAGAACACTAAGTTGGCAAGAGGGTGTTACTGCTTGCCTTGAACTGGTGACCCAAGAGCAGGCTTTCTTTTTGGCAGACTACGAGAGCCTTTTAGACAAGGAAAAAAGTTACTACTGGCCTTTGAGGACCAAACGAATTGCCTCTATCGAAGAAACCCTTGTGACCCACCGAAACGTAGAGCTCACCGCAACGCTACGTGGGGAGATTGCCGTATATTCAAACCTCGTACCCGATCTCATTCGCCATTGGATTCAGCCCAATAAGTTCCGTGACTTAGAGGAATACGTCAGCTTTTGGCTCGATTGCGTCCCGACAGGACTCTATAAAGCGCTCAATTAATCAATCGAACGCTTTGCGCCGTACTGCACATAGTAGGCATCAATAGCACCTTTGATTTTGTCGTCAATAACAACTCGGCCTGCGCAAGAGCGGTTATATAAGTGTTCGGTGACCTCAGCCATATCAACAATGGCAGCCGTTGGAAAACCGTAGCGATCACGGACTTCATCGAGGGCGCAAACTTCGCCGCCCTTGCCTACTTCCATGCGATTGAGTGAGACCATAAGACCAACCACATCAACATCAGCCTGAGATTTCAAGATGGGGTGCGTCTCTTCGATAGACTTGCCCGAAGTAGTCACATCCTCAACAATGATCACCCGATCACCGTCTGCTAAAGAGCTGCCCAAAAGGATTCCCGTATCACCATGATCCTTGACTTCCTTGCGGTTTGAGCAATACCGAGCCTGTTTACCGTAGAGTTCACTGAGTGCCATTGTTGTGATAACGGCAAGCGGAATGCCTTTGTACGCAGGACCAAAGACCACCTCAAAGTCGAGCCCAAAATTATCATGGATGGCTTGAGCATAGAATCGTCCAAGCTCACGAAGCTGCTCGCCGGTTACATAGGCGCCAGCATTCATAAAGAATGGAGATCTACGGCCGCTCTTTAACGTGAAATCCCCGAACTTAAGCACGTCACTCGCAACCATAAATTCGATGAATTCCTGCTTATATGCCTCCACAATGGCCTCCTCGTACACGAGCACACGCGCTCGACAGCTTTTTCCTGCAAACATAATACCTGATTGTAAAAGGATTGCCGCCGCTTCTGAAAAATCTGATAAATCCCTGCGCGCATGCTCTTGGAATTATCCTGAAACGATACAGACGGGCAATCTATGTCGGAGCCTGTTTCGCAATGGCATATAATGCAATGAAGCCACAAGGCGGCCATACAAGATGCCGCCCAGCAAAAATCTAACCATGTAATACGACGACAGAAAAGCGCGCACGAACAAATAATATGGACGACAAACAAAGCAACAATCATTCCCGCGAAACCACTGCCCGAAGCACTCGGTCCACGCGTTCAAAGGCAACAAAGCAACGTAAGCCACTGCCGCTTGAGCGCGTTGTAACCAGCTGGTTCAACCGGCTGCTCGGCGCAGCATCCGATCGATCCTTTAGCTCGCAAGATGAAATGTATGCGTCAAACCGCACAACACGTGACTATGTCTGGAATACTATCGGCATTTCTGCATGGGGCATGGTGTTCCCTGCGCTGACTGTGGTAGTTACGCAGCTTGTCGGCGTGGAGCAAGCGGGTATGTTCTCGATGGCGTTTGTTGTTGGTATGCTGCTTATGATTGTTGCCAACTACGGTGTGCGCACCTATCAGGTGTCCGATGTTGACGAGACTCATTCGTTCTCTGACTACCAGATCAACCGTTTTGCCACGTGTGTTGGTATGTTGATTGCGGGCTTGTTGTATTGTTTTGCCCGTGGTTACACCGACGACATGTTCGTTATCAGCATGGGTGTCTATTTCTACAAGATGATCGATGGCTTGGCCGATGTTTACGAGGGCCGCTT
The DNA here is from genome assembly GCA_036638175.1 of Raoultibacter sp. Classification (GTDB taxonomy): domain Bacteria; phylum Actinomycetota; class Coriobacteriia; order Coriobacteriales; family Eggerthellaceae; genus Raoultibacter. The sequence goes on from JAVWLC010000113.1 coordinate 1,969, forward strand.
GCAACAGATGGGCAAGCTCTATCTCGCGGGTGTTTCGCAGACCATTCGCTCGCTTGCCGTGGTTATCATTTTCTCGATTTGCCTGTTCATAACCCATAACTTGATGGTTTCTTGTATTGTCATGGCAATCGCTGCCGTTGCGTCCTTCATTATTGTCACCCTTCCCTTGGCGCTGCTCGAAACACCCAAATCGCGCAGACCTACCCGCGCGTGCATTGTCGCGCTGTTCAAGCAGTGCTTCCCGCTTTTCTTGGCACTTTTCCTGTACGCACTCATCGACAACATGCCGAAGTTTGTTATGGAAGGCGTGCTCAGCTACGACAACCAGCTCTACTTCAACGCCCTATACTTCCCCGCGCAAGGCATTCTGCTCACCGTGGGGCTCATTTATAAGCCCCAGCTTGTACGCATGACTATGCTGTGGGCCGATCCAACGAAGCGCCGGCGCTTTGACCTCATGATCCTTGCCATGCTTGGCTTTATTGTGGTATTGACACTTTTCATGGTTGTTGTCATGGGTTGGATTGGTATCCCCGTCATGAGCTTTATGTACGGCATTGATTTCGAACCATTCAGAGAGCTTGCCTTCATCATGCTGGCAGCCGGTGGGGTCACGGCCGCCATCGACTTCCTCTACCAGGTCATCACCGTACTCAGGCAGCAAAAATCCGTCACGAAACTTTATCTCATCTCATTTGGCTTCTCGCTGTTCATCCCTATTTTGCTCGTAAACTTTACGGGCTTGCCAGGTATTGTAATCGGCTACCTCATTGTGATGAGCATCTTGTTTGTCTTGCTGGTTTGGGAATACCTCCGCATCCGCCGCACGTTTGCGAACACGCCAGGCACGCCCAACGCCCCCGGCACAAAACGTCGCCCAAGCGAACTGCGCGCCGAGCGCCAACGCCTAGCGCAGCACCGCGGCGATGGTATGAGCAAACACAGCGATCACCGCAAACCGCCGTTTGAGCTGTAACCCCAAAAGAAAGCGACCCGCAGGTCGCTTTCTAAAGCTGGTTCTTCTTGCCGCTCTACTAGGAAAGAGACTCCCCTGGCGGCTTAAAGGTTGGAACATGAGCATCGCCTCGCTCAAGCGTATCCTTGAAGCGTTGCTCCATAATCTGATTGCGGGTGTTCCATGTTGCTCCCGCAACAGCATCCACAAGTTCCGCTATCTCTTCAGGAGTAGCATTGCTGTCAAACGATTTATGCATGAACTGCTTCCTCGTGAGGAGCTGTAGCCATACGATCTTCTGGCTTCACAATAAGCTTTGCGAGCCCGCCTGCTGCTGGATCTGACAAGAATGCTACAACTACGATAGTCGGCCAGAACTGAATGCAAAGCGCGGCAAATCGGTCAAACAGGTTAACAGGATCAATACCGCCAGTCATAGGATTAACCGCTTCAGTAATTCCCACCCCTGTCATAAATGCCGTCATGACTATACCAAGAACAAACATGATAAGAGTGCTGAAGAACACGTTTTGGATCAAGCGATAGGCAACCGTGCCCGGCTTGGCATCGTAGTACTCTGCACAGGCACCAGCAATGCGAGCTAGCGGAATAACCGCGGTCACCACAAACGATGTCACAAACGCAATAGCAAAACTGATCAGGTAAAACATTGGATCAATATGGGAGATACCCTGAGCGAATGTCAAAGCGAGACAGAGAACCGCTGCGACAATCAGGGAAAAGAACAGACCATAGAAGATGTAGTACTTTTTGCTGTACATAGCTCTCCTTTCTATGCTCGCGAACTTCACGTCCGTCGAGCGCCTCCTGTGCGAGGCTCATGGCCTCGCACAGGTTGAAATGGACTCTTCAAACTGCTGCACTACTTACGCAACAACAAACAATGTCTTCTGCTTCACATCAAGCCGCTCGCTCAGCTCACTCAAGGGGCCAAACTCAATACACTTGGACTGGCAGTGCTGTACGCAGGTGGGAACTTTACCCAGACCACGGCGCGCGGCGCAGGTGTCACACTGCTTGGTAGGGATAGGAAGATACGAGAACTGCCAGTTGTTATCTGCTTCATCCCCAATAACCCAGGGGCCAATTTTCAAAACCTGGATACCCGTTTCACCAACAGGAAGACCATGTTCCATCTGACAAGCGATCTCGCAAGAGTGGCACCCTGAGCACCATTGGGCATCGACAAGGAGTCCGTACTTCGCCATGATTATTCACCGTCCTTTACTTTGTAGATTTTGCAGATGGAGCTCTTGTAGTTCGATCCGAATCCGCTCTTACCTGGTATCCAGGGCAGCGTGTTATTGATATTGAGATCAAAAACATCGTAGAACTTCTCGGGGTCACCTTCGGGGAACCACCAGCCATGGTCGCACGATACAATGCGGCGATCCATGATAGGTGTCAGCTTCGCCTTACGCTTCGCGCGTCCCATCGGCCCTTCCATCCATACCCAGTCGCCATCTTTGATGCCGTATTTCTCGGCGGTCTCAGGATGGATCTCCATGAGAGGCCACGGGCGATAGTGCCGCATGCGCTCAATCTGGCGATGTTCAGAGTGGAACATGCCCCAGGTCCTTGCACCGCTGGTCATAACCAAGGGGAATTCGTCCATCAGCTCTGGCGTTGATCCTGGACCAGGCTCGGGCTCTTCGAAGTACGGCAATGGGTCAAGACCAGCTTGGTTGTAGAAGTTACTCCACAGCTCAATACGTCCCGTTGGCGTGTTGAAGCCAGGCTGTCCATTGGCGCGTAGCATACCCTTCTTGTAGCGGTAGTACTCGATGGGCTGATACGCTGGTGCCACTTCTTGCAGCTCTTCAAACGTCATGCTTGTTGGCTCAAGCATGCTCGTGTACATTTCATCAACATCTTCCCACGGCCATGCTTCAGGGTTCCAGCGCTTGCCAAGCTCGAGGTTGATCTGCATGTCAGAGCGGCATTCGCCAACATCGGTAACCTTGTTGATGGTAGATCCGCGCTGAGCGCCTGACACAAACGCAAGACCATTGC
>JAVWLC010000113.1:4967-5244 GCA_036638175.1 Raoultibacter sp.
CAGCCAGCGCCGCCGTTGTTGGTGTCTTAAACAGATCGACAACGACAATGAAGTCAAGCTTGTTCAAGGCATTATACAAACGCTGAGGATCGGCTCCCATGCACGCAATGGGGTTCGTGGTCTGAAGCCATGCACCATGAATCTCATACGGAATGCCTGTTTCGATAGTCTTCACCGTCTCATCAGGCTGCGATACCGCAAAACCAAAGTTGAACAGCGGATAGTCTTTGATGCCGATACGCTTTGCTTCCTGCTCTTGTCCGAGAACCTCACGGCC
>JAVWLC010000113.1:5255-7445 GCA_036638175.1 Raoultibacter sp.
AATCATGCCGCCAGGGCGCTCCATGTTGCCCGTGATCTCCCAAAGAGCAAGGATTGCCTGGCCTGCTGGCATAGCCTCGCGAGTCATGTCGACAGCAACACCCCACTGGAGCGTAGAGTTCTTTGCCTTACCGAGCATGCGAGCGGCAGCGATAATCTGCTCTTCCGGAACCCATGTGATTTCCGAAACGCGCTTTACATCAAAATCAGCAGCGCGTTCTTTAAGCTCATCAAAGCCATAGCACCACTCGTCGACAAACTCGTGATCATAAAGATCCTCTTCGATGAGTACATGCATCATGCCAAGCGCGAGCGCAGCGTCGGTACCAGGGCGAACACGCAAGTGCAGTTCTGACTTGCTAGCAAGCCAGGTGACCTTCGGGTCAACGGTCACAATCTTCATACCGCGCTTCATGAGGTCAATTACCCAGTGGCCGTAGAAACCTTCGATATTGGATTTCAGCGGGTAGTTGCCCCAAATGAACATGACCTCAGGAACTTCATAATCAGGGTTATCGTAGCGATCGGGGAACTGCTGAGCGGCATCAGGAATCCAGGGAGCACCCGTTGTTGCCGCCATGCCTGCAATACGAGGAAGGTAGCATGCCTGACCAGAAAGAAATCCTGTGTAGTTAGGGGATCCAAATGACCAGCAAAGGCGCGTTATATAAGCAGCAATATCGCGGCCTGTACCTTGCGCGAATACGACTGATTCAGCGCCGTACTTTTCTTTCATATCCATAAACTTCTCGGTGATGAGATCATAGGCCTCATCCCACGTGATTCGCTCCCAAACATCCTTGCCGCGGTCTTTCGGATCGCGCTTCATAGGATAGCGAAGACGCTCTTTGTGGTTGGTCACCTCTGGCACATCAAGGCAACGCATACACAGGCGGCCTTCGGTCCACGGGTCTTCGGGATCGCCTTCACATTTAACAAGCTTGCCTTCATCATCGGTGTACATGATGACGCCGCATCCCAGGTGACACCCTGGGCCCGTCCATGCACAGCCGCGCGTCACATCGAAGTCCCCCTCACGATATTGGAACGGCTTTTCATGGTCGACGGTTTTGTATTCGGTTCCCATTTACTACCTCCTCATACTCACATTCTCGTCTTGCACACGGTTTTTCGTGGGATTTTCCCAAGTACAATAAGGTTGCTTTTCAGCACTTCTTACTCCGTACTGCGGGAGGCCCTCGTCTTGTCATAACTGTAGATACCGCGTATCATTACCGCCATCGACCAATAGAATGGTTTCATAAGGGGAGCGCAAAACGAGACTATGGAAAAAAGCATGAGTACCGACATTTCCCCACGTCAAACTGGGTCATCAACATTTCTTATGGTAGCCGTCGGAGGCTTTTCTCTTTACTGGGCAACGTTCTTTTCCATGTTTATGCGCAATTCATTTCTTGATGTTGCTATCGAAAACCTGTGGTATCACCTCGTTTTGCGGATTGCATTCTTCATTGGATTTGGTATCTGTAGTTTTGTGATTTCTCATATTCCTGAAGGATTTGTAGGACCTGCACGAAAACGGATTATGGTCGCCTTCGTTTTCCTGTTTTCACTCATTGCGGCCATTTCTGCTGGTTCGTATTTCATCCTACAAACACCTCACCCCCTTCTCTTCGACATCATTGCGTGGAGCGTTTCGGGTGCTGGCTTATGCAGCTTGTTTTTCCTTTGGATCGGCGCCATTGAATCCATCGCCGAACAGTCAATTGTGAAGTGTCTTGCGCTCTCGGTCGTTTGCGGGAGCGGATTTTATCTGGTCATCAACCTACTCCCCTCGCCTTTCAATATTGTGATGTTGGCAATCTGTCCCCTCTTGAGCCTTTTGATATTGCGGGCGCTTCCCAGTGATCCTACGGTGCCTGAACACGATGCAGTTACCCTGAACGATTCAAAGCACAACGCACATCTTTCTTGGGCGTTTGGGGCAATCTATATCGTGTACGGAATTGTGTTTGGCTTAGGCGCGGGATCGGTAACTCAGATAGCAGGCGATGCAACCCTGCTCGTAGGTCTTGCTGCGCTTTCGGCACTCGGAGCGTTTGCTGCATACGGTTTCATGCAGCGATTTAGGGGTCGCATCCGGCAAAGCAATATGCTTCGCATGCTGTTTCCCTTCCTTGTTATTTCACTTGTTCCCATGTCATTTTTTACTGATGTAGCGTACATGATC
>JAVWLC010000114.1:0-7443 GCA_036638175.1 Raoultibacter sp.
GCTGAGCGTGCTGCGGCTGAGCGTGCTGCGGCTGAGCGTGCTGCGGCTGAGCGTGCTGCGGCTGAGCGTGCTGCGGCTGAGCGTGCTGCGGCTGAGCGTGAGACTCGTCACCGCTTTGAGTTGAGCGATAGGGAGCGCAAGATTGTGGCTGCGCTTGGATGCAAAAGGGAGGACGAGATGCAATGGCTCATAAACTCTATCACTCCATGAGCAAAAGACAAGATGCCATAGATGGCATCAAAGCAGTAGGCGAGTATATCACCGACCATGCGGACAACCTCCTTGGCGAGTATCCAAGCGGACTTGTCCGTATGTCAATTTCAGTTGAGCTCGATGGATCTAGCTTCCTGTGCATTGATGTGTCACGCACGCATGTCGTAACTGGACGCGAGGATGATGCTTAGGTGAGCCATGTATGCAATGCCACGCGATGTGTCGGTAGGTGAGTGGATACGTGCGCTATACCGCGACCACGGCACCGCCCTCAACTTCTACCGATCAAAGCAATGGGGAGCCAAGCGCAAGCAAGTGCTGGCATCAACGCACTGCGAGTGCGAAGACTGTCGCGCCAAGTCACCAGCTAGGTACTCACGCGCAACTGTTGTGCATCATGATCGGTACGTAGGTAAGCATCCAGAGCTGGCCTTGTCTGATGCATGGACGGATAGGCAAGGGCTAGAGCACAAGCAACTGCATGCACTATGTCATGAGTGCCACGACGTGAGACACGCGCGATTCAAAGGACGATCACATGATCGAGTTCCATTGCTAAACGATGAGCGATGGTGAAGCCGTGTGATCGATTCTAAGGTTGCATTATCTTTCGGACTACATTGTTCCCCCCCGGCCCCCCAAACCCCTCTTAGGACGGCTTACAGGGGAACGGTGGGGGGTACCACCCCCACGAAATGTTTTTCCTTTTATCGAAAAAATGAGGTGCTATGGCTATCAAGATCAAGCGGTCTGAATCAGTTGACGAACTCGAAAACGATGGCGTGAATAGCGAACTTCCAGAGGCCGAACAAGCTGAATACGTTCGGAACGTCTCCGTATTCAAAACAATGTCAACGCAAAAGAAAATGCGTCTGCTGTCGGAGGCGGCTTTGTCTGAATCGCTCGAATGGCACCTTGAATCCGGTGTTGCATACCATGTAATTTCGTGCGGAGATGTCGACAGCCTCACGTACCTCCGGCACGTCGTAAAAGATCAGCACGTGCGTTATTGCTTTGTCTCAACGTGGTGTATGGCGCTTGAAGATGCAAAGGAAATGGGCAAATGGATCGATGCTGGCAGCGTCGATAGGTTTGATTATTACGTCGGCGAAATCTTCAAAGGCGGATACCGAGGTTGCAGAGACGCGCTTGATGAAACATGCGCAAAGTGCAATGGCCGCGTAGCACGGTTTCGTAATCATTCTAAAGTCATGGTTGTGTTCGGCGATGAATACGACTGTGTAATCGAGTCGAGCGCAAACGTTGACACGAATCCGAGGACTGAGCAGACATGTATCACGGTCGATTCAGGACTCGCTAACTTTTACAAAGATTATTTCGACGGCATAAAGTCGTTTGATCCAGGATATGAGAGGTGGGAGCCATGGGACGCGCAAAGCAGCCAGTAGCGTTGATTGAAGCTAAGGGAAAAACTCATCTCACGAGGCAAATAAAAGAAGACAGAAGGGAAAGCGAGCTGACATCACTAGATACTAAGATTATCTGCCCCGATTACATCATTGATGATGATGCTCGGCTTGAATTTATCAGATATGCGTCCCTGCTCGATCGAGTTGGCGTATGGAGCGAACTGCATGCAGATGAACTCGCACGCTATATAACTGCGGAGCAGATTTTCGAGGCAACGTCGAAAGAGGTAATATCCGCGCTCGAAACCGGAAGGTTTGACGATGCAGGTGAAACGCAAAAAATGCAAGATAAAGCGTATCGCCAGGCGCATACGTCTGCTTCGTCGCTCGGTCTAAATATCACGAGTTTCTGCAAGCTTGTCGTCCCAAAGGCGAGCGAGAACAACGACGATGGCGGATACAACCTTTAGAGCCACGCTCCACAAACGCATAAATTGCCCGGAGATAACCCAGTGGATGCGCTTGGTCGAAACGGGCAAGGTTGTTGCATGCGAAGACCAGTATTTGCTTACTGCTCACGTCAGACGAATATTTGCGACTGAGAAGCTATATATAAACCGCCAGCAACTCGACGATTACATGAAGTTCCAAGAGCTTCATCCGTTTGATCTTTTTCCATGGGAGAAATTCTGCCTTGCTCTTTGGTTATGCGTCTACAAAGAGGATGGGAATCCGCGCTGGCCCGAGTTGTTTTTGCTGCTTGGCCGCGGTGCCGGAAAAAACGGCTTCGATGCCTACGCGGCGTTTTGCTTGCTCTCTAAAGCCAACGGCATCAATAACTATGATGTTGATATTTGCGCGAACACCGAAGATCAGGCTAAAACATCGTTTAAGGATGTATGGAACGTCCTTGAGACGAACTATGGCAAGATGCGTCGGTCTTTTACCTGGACGAAAACCTACATTGAATCGAAATCAACGAGATCGATTCTAAAGTACCGAACAGACAACCCGAAGTCAAAAGATGGTCTGCGTTCTGGATGCGTGATCTTCGACGAAGTCCATGGCTACGAAGATGCCGAGAATATCAATGTATTTACCACTGGACTCGGAAAAACGCAGCACCCTCGCATCCTTTACTCGACAACCGACGGCGATGTTCGCGGAGGTGTCCTGGATGACCTGAAAAAGCGTGCAGAAAAGATACTCAAAGGTGAAATACCCGATAACGGTTTTCTTCCTTTTATCTGCCGCCTTGATTCACAAGATGAAGTGCACGACGAGAAAAACTGGGAGAAAGCGAACCCTTCCCTTCGCTATCTTCCATCGCTGATTGATGAAATCAGGCGCGAATACGCCAACTACATGATCAACCCAATAGCAAACCATGCGTTTATGACCAAGCGCATGAATTTGCCAGTTGGTCGAAAAGATTTGGAGGTTACATCATGGGAAAACATTCTGCTCACGAACCGTGACGTGCCGAAACTCGATGGATTGCCATGTGTCTGCGGAATCGACTTCGCACGAACGACGGACTTTATTAGTGCTGTATTTTTGTTTCGTGTCGATGGGATCTACTACGCAAAGCACCACTCGTGGTGGTGCACAAATTCTTCTGACGCAGGAAAGGTAAAAGCACCTATCAATGAGTGGGCTGAGCGCGGAATCATCACGATCATTGACGAGGTGGAGGTGTCTCCGGAACTTGTTATTGATTGGGTTTATGCGCAATCAAGAAAATACGATCTTAAGAAAATTGCGATTGACGATTACCGAAACACGATGCTTCGCCGGTATCTCGGCGAGATCGGGTATTCGTGTGAGGATAAAACAGTTGTTCGCATACGTCCAAGCGACATTATGCGCGTGCAACCCCTTGTTAACTCAGTGTTTGCAACTGGTTCAATCGCGTGGGGCGACGATCCTGCTATGCGCTGGTTCACGCGCAACACGAAGATCGAAGTTGCTCCGAACAACAATTTTAAATACGGAAAAATAGAACCGCACTCTCGCAAAACTGACGGCTTTATGGCGTTTGTCGCAGCGATGTGTCTTGAAGGGGATATCCCCGAATATGTGGAACCTGTTTTCATGCCGGTTCTTACTTTTAGTTAGGAGGTGCAAATGGGAATAATATCGCGCAGCATTCATGACTGGCTCGGAAATCGGCTTGACGTTCCGGTTGTCGAGGGAATCTACCGAGATACGCAGCAGGCTGTTATGACTAAAGCGGCATTGCAAGTCGCAGTTAGTTACATCTCCGCTGCCATCGGAAAATCAGAGTTCAAGGTTTATAAGAATGGAAAACTAGTCGAAAAAGAATGGACAAGCTATCTGTGGACGCTTTCGCCGAACCAGAACAAAAACAGCAGTCCATTCATCGCCGATTTGCTCTGGAATACCTTTTGGCATGGTCGCGGAATCGTCGTCCCGTGGAAAAGTTCGATCTATCTGGCAGAAACGACATCGCCTGAACGACACCCGTTCCAGCAAGATATTTATACCGGACTCGTCGTTGATGGCGAGCAGGTTCCGCAGCCGTCGTTCAAAGCATCTGATCTGTATATATTCGAGCTTGGAAATCCGAATATCGGTGATCTGGTCAGAGGAATCCAAGGGCAATATGGGTCCATGCTGGCAGCTTCCATGGATGCATACAAAGAGCGAAACGGCAAGAAGTTCAAGCTGAAGATCGACGCAACAAAAGCCGGAAGCCCCGAAGAAGTCAAGAAGTATCAAGATTTCATTTCAAACGATTTATCGAACTTCATGAAATCAAGTTCAGCAGTGCTTCCGGAATACAGCGGCCGTAGCCTTGAACCTTTATATCAAAGTGCATCAGCAGGGCTTTCGGCAGACTTCATCAATTTGCGAAAAGACTGCTTTGAGGTTGTTGCATCAATCATAAAAATGCCAACTTCGATGATGTATGGCAACGTCAACAACTTCAAAGAGGTATTCAAAAGCTTCATGACGTTTACTGTCGCCCCCGTGGCCGAAATGATGGAAAACGAGATCACGCGCAAAAACGAAGCTTTTGCAGGTTGGCGCAACGGAAGCTGCGTAAAGATCGACCTTTCAAACGTCAAATACACCGACCTATTCGATGCTGCGGCATCCGCTGACAAGCTTATTGCGAGTTCCCTGCTTTCTCCCGATCAAGTCATGGTACGCCTTGGCCTTGACCCGGTCGGCGAGCCGTGGAGCCAGAAGCACTATATAACAAAGAATTACTCGCTTGCGGGCGAGCAAATATCCGAAGGAGGTGAAGAAGAATGAATGAACGCTATTTTCAAATGAGTACCGAAGGGAAGACTGCGCAAATCGTCGTTTACGGCGATATCACGAGCTGGCCATGGATCGAGTCTGACGTGTCGAGCTGGAGCCTTTCGAAGCAACTATCAGCACTCCCGGCCGACGTCGAGGAACTCGAAGTTCGCATCAATAGCTACGGAGGAGATGTTGCAGAAGGTGTTGCGATCTACAACGCCCTCAAAGCTCACAAAGCAACCGTAACGACGGTCTGCGACGGTTTCGCTTGCTCTATCGCGTCGGTTATTTTCATGGCAGGAGACAAGCGCGTAATGAACGAGGCTTCGCTGCTCATGATCCACAATGCGTCGGGAGGCGGATACGGAAATGCTGACGATCATCGCAAATGTGCCGAAGACTTGGAAACAGTAACAGGCTTGTCGAAAAGCATATACCTTGCAGCAACCAACCTCGACGAGGATGAATTGAAGCAATGGATGGACTCCGAGACTTTTATCAACGCCGAAATTGCTATCGAGCGTGGATTCGCTACCGAAGTCAAGAAGATTGCAGAAGATTCGATGACCCAAAGCGCGCGCGGATTAATCGCTTCAAAGCTTACTCAAAAGGCTTGCGCCTGCGTTTCTCTTGATGCTGACGACATGTGCGAGAAAGTTATCGAGCGGCTCGCTTCGGAGGGATTTATAAAGAGCGCGCCAGTCGAAGGAACGCCACCTCCAGACCCATCACAAAATTTTGAAGAATCGTTAGACCAACCAGAAAAGAAGCCGCTTGAGCGGCTTTCTTCTTTTTTCGGAGCAATTTCTTAAGGAGATCACATGACCATCAAGCTCGTAAACAGCAAGGCAGCTTCGCAGCAGTTGCTCGAAGCATTTAAAACCGAAGACGTTGAGGTTCAGAATCAAGCGTTCGAGTCGTTTGCGCAGGCTGTTGCAAACGATGTCGCTGCGGAGTATCTAGAGGCACAATCAGACAGCGATAATCGAACCCTCCAGGAACGCGGTTTCCGCACGCTCACATCGAAAGAAACCGAATACTATCAGGCAGTGATCGGCGCTTTGGAGTCAAACGACCCGAAACAGGCGTTTGCTGACCTTACCACTGTGCCTGAAAAGATGATGCCGACTACCATCATCGACGACGTGATGAAGAACATCACGGAAGGTCACGCGCTGCTTGCTAAGGTGAAGCCTCGTTACGTGGGCTACATCACCCGCTGGATCAAGAACAAGCACACCCGCCAGACGGCTGCGTGGGGCAAGATCACCGATGCGATTGTAAAAGAAGTAACCTCTGCTTTTGAAACTGTTGACGTTAAGCAGGGCAAGTTGTCCGCGTTTGCCTGCATATCGCTTGACATGCTCAAGCTCGGGCCTGTTTTTATTGACGGTTATGTTCGCACCGTGCTCGGCGAGTCCATCGCCTGCGGTCTTGAGTACGGCATCGTCGACGGCAAGGGCATCAAAGACGAGCCAATCGGGCTGAACAAAGACATCCACGAGGGCGTGAGCGTCGACACCGCCACCGGATACCCGAAGAAAGCAGCCGTCAAGGTTATGAGCTTCGATCCTGCGACGTACGGCGAGCTGGTCAACAAGCTCGCTAAGGACGAGAAGGGAAATCTCAAGCCGCTTGACCTCGTGAATGGCAACAGCCTGACCCTGATCGTCAACAACACTACGTGGTTGACCAAGGTCATGCCCGCTATCCGCGTGTGCGGAACCGACGGCGTGTATCGCGACCGCTTTCCCGTGGCGACCGATCAGTGCATCAGCAACTTTCTTGAGGACGGCGTTGGCATTTTGGCGCTGCTTGACGAGTACAACCTGCTAGTTGCAGGCGAGCGCGGCATCGAGAGCAGCGACGAGTTCAAGTTCCTCAACGACGAGCGCTATTTCAAGATCGTCAACTATGCCTACGGTCAAGCTGATGACAACACGACCGCCATCCTGCTCGACCTGTCAGCCCTTGAGCCTGCTGTTGTCCCGGTTGCCGTCAAGGGTACCGTTGCCACCAAGCCTGCGGTGTAAGGCTACTTATGGCATACGACCTTAACGCGGCGGTGAAACGCAAGCTGAACATCACGTGGAGCGATGGCGAAACCGACATGCGGATCGCAGATGTCATTGCGACGGTTGCGCCCACCGTCGCGCGGGTCGTGGCGCTTGATGTGGACTCAGCGAAACTAACCGATGATGCAGAAACACGCGGGCTTGTCGTAAACGCGTGCTTTTACGAGTGGAGCCACGCTTTGGACGATTTTTGGGGCAACTATGCCGACGATATCCAGCGATGCCGCATCAAGCACGAAATGGAGGCCGCTCGTGTTGTCCCGTCCTAGATTCCCGTCTTTTAACGACGGCGTGGCGCACATGCTTGTGGAAACAGAGGCGCGGCACGCAAAGGGCATCAACCCGTCTGGTTGCTATGGGCTTTTCGAGATGGCACCACTTGCTTTTCAGAGCAAAACAAACCGACAGCAAGACGTAGAGCTTGCCGATGCGGAAGGTTTCACGCTCGCTCGCAAGATACTCGTTCGCAACATGCCGTCCATTTCTACGGCGTACCTGGTGGAGATCGGCGG
>JAVWLC010000115.1:0-7424 GCA_036638175.1 Raoultibacter sp.
CGCTTATTGCCGCTATCGAAAAAGGCTGCCTTACGGGAATAGAGGGCGAAAACGTCGATGCACTCGACATCCTCTTCGCACGCCCCGAAAACGGCGTAGTCGCAGAACTCGGCGTCGGGACCAACGACGAAGCGATTCTCTCAGGCATCATTCTCGAAGACGAAAAGCTATACGGAACCGTGCATGTTGCCTTCGGAACCAACACTTCGTTTGGGGGGACCAACAAGGCCGATTGCCACTACGATGGGATTGTCTTAAACCCCACCCTTTTCCTCGATGACGAGTTGATCATCGACAAAGGTGTATTTGTGGCAGACTAGGCTCAAGTACAACAGAAAAGTTGATTACATTACCACGGCCGTCACATAATACGACGGCCGTGAAACGTTAGGTTGAAATGTCGGAGTATGCCATCGCAGGCACTTATGCCTCAGACGGTTCGCCCCGTCCATCACGAGCACGCACGAGCTCAATCGCCTCTTTGGTGCTGAAGTAATCAATGTCGAACGCAACAACGCACGTATGATTCCACCCGTTTTCAATCTCACTTGCTGAATCATGTCCCTGAGAATACTTCTCCGCAATCAGTTCAAGCCCGTGACGTTTTTCATCATCATCCGCTACCACACGAGCAATGCCAAACGCGATAACACTGCGAAACTCGGTCGTAAATTTCTCAGGAACAATGTGGTCGTGGTCGATTACGCAAAACGATACATGATCATCGCGTCCGATCGCTTCTAGCTTGTGCCCCATCGTTGCACAGTGAAAATAGACCGTGCCATACAAAGCGCCGGATTCACACGAGGTTTCCTCATAGGCGTAGCTTACGGGAACGCCGTACGGATACGTGTCATCATGCAGGCTCAGCACACCTGCTGTGTTGCGATGAAGAATTGCTTTGCCTTCCTCAGCGGGAAGTGCCTGCTTGCTCCTGCGTATCTCTCGAAACATGATTGTCCTTTCTTCGCGCCGCGATCATGCGAGGCTTCTATGGCCGCATCGATACCAGCGCGTGCGGTTCATTCACTATTATAAGGATAGCCATGTTACCTAAATACATCACTGGACAAACTGCTACGAGCTACTTTATGTAAGCTGGTTACAAAAATACGCTTGGAAATGTACGGTCAAAAAGTCGGAGTTAGCAGCCAGAAGGACCAACCCAAAACGGCCGGTCCTTCTTTTGGCGCTTAAACTCCCTCGTGAAACCAGGAGAAACACTAGTAACGTTTGCGGATGCGTTTCGCAGCGAACGCAATCAAAACTCCAAGCGCAAGCAATCCGATCCCGAGTACCAAAGCCAGAGAGCCCGTCCATGGATCACCCGTTTGAACAATGTTCGTAACAGTATTGAGAGAAGTCACTTCAACCGCACCAGACGGAGTGCCACTAGAATTCGGCTCAATGGGTTTTGGCACAACATTCTTGACCCAGTGTGCCGTAAATGCAAGGTCTCCCTCAGTTCCTTTTTCAATAGTCACGGTAAGGGTAGGTTCAGCAAGATGAGTGCCCGTCCATCCAGCGAAGGTATAGCCAAATTTAGTGGGATTGATGAGGCTGAACGTTGGGGTATCGGCAGTATAGGCATCCGGATTAGTTCCTTCAACCGTACCACCATCAAGATTGTATTCGATTGAATATCCCGTTTTAGTCCATACTGCTGTATACGAAAGGTCCGATTCGATCCCTGTAATCACATCACCAGGATAAGCAATGGCGCCTGCCTCGCTTTGCCAGTATTTGAAGCTATAGCCTTGGCGGCTGAAAGGGTTCTCTGGTATGACAAGCTCAAATACACTTTGATCGTTGAGCGTAGCCGCCTTGGTGAACGAATTACCCGCAAAGCCATCGCTAAAACGTGCTTCATGGGATATGCGTGCCCATTGCGCATAAAAAGTATGAGGTCCTGAGGCATCCAATTTCACCATTTCGCCAGGCGTAAAGCTTTGACCTGAACCATCTGGTGAACTATTCCACTCCACAAATGCCCAATTGGACCGCATGAAAGCATTCGAGCTCAGAGCACGAGACTCGCCAACAAGAAGCTTCTCAGACGGCATGCTGCCGGTTGCATCAGGACTGTTTGCGTCGTAAATAATCTCTGCCCACTGGTTTTCATCATATTCCCATTGCGCGGAAAGATAGGTGTTGGAGTGAATTTCGAACGTTGTATTCACGGCGTAGTCCGCACCCCCAGCATCTTTCCAACCTTTGAACAGATACCCTGGATTCACGAATTCATTGGGAAGGACCGTCACCGAGCTACCATCGAAGTATGAATTGGTGTCAGTCATGGTTCCGGTGCCTCCGTTGCCCAAATAGACAACCGCAAATTTTCCGTGCTCAACCCATTGTGCGTAAAGCGTCATGTTGCCCATCACGGTTATAGCATGTTGATCGGTATAGGAAACTCCGAGTCCGCTTTTCAACGTATCCCAGTTGACGAAGTCATAGTCAGTTCGGGCAAATGAGTTTGCTGGCAGCGTATAGGTGGAACCGATAAGCATTTCAGCACTCGCAGGCATAGAACCCGAGGTGTTGCCATTACCATCAAACGTTACAATGGCCCACTGCATAGGATCCTTGACCCAAGTTGCCGCAAAGGCAAGGTTACCCCAGCGCCCTTGATCAATAGTTACTGATGTAGTCGGATCAGCAAGGTTGGTTCCCGTCCACCCAGCAAAGGTATAGCCTGGCTTCGTTGGATTAATCAAACTAAAGGATGGCGTTTCGATGGTATAAGACGTTGGATTTGAACCAGCGAGAGTTCCCCCATTAAGATCATAAGTAATGTAATTCTGAATTGGCGTCCATTGCGCGGAGAATGCGATGTCGGAGTTGACGCTGTGCATTACAGCACCTGGCATCGCTGTCTCTCCAGAGCTGACAAGCCAATTACTGAAGGTATAGCCTTGTCGAACGAAAGGATTGGCTTTGACGGTCACGTCAAGATGACCATATACGTCGGCATAATGTGATTCGGAAAACGAGTTGCCACTGAATCCATCGCTATAGGTTTCAGTGTAGTGCTTTCGTGGCAGCCAGAACGCGTACAGCGTCAGATCATTTGTCAGCGAAATCTCATTTCCAGCAAAGTACGCATCACCAGTACCGTCGCGATTTGTCGCCCAACGGAAACAATCATTATTCTCGAAGGTGAAGGTATTCAGCGGTTTTACGGTCACATTACTTCCCTTATAATCGGTCACCAGAATCTGATCTGTAGTTCCATTATTGGCAACATACGTGATCGTGTACTGAGGGATCTCCTTCCATTGTGCATATAAGGTGACTGGCGACGATGTCGCTGGGGTCAAAGGTTCCCCTTCGACATAAGATGTGCCTTGGCCATTCGCGTCCGTATTCCAGCCCGCAAACGTATAGTGCGTTCGCGTAAACGCATTTGAGTCAACTACATATTGTTGTCCAACAAGCGTAGTGTCTGTGGGCATTGAACCTGTTGCATCAGGACTGTTCTTGTCGTAAGCAACGTCGACCCACTGCGAAGAATCATACTCCCATTGTGCAGTAAGATACGTTTGGGCATTGATTGCAAACGTATCATTGGCAACAAAGGTATTGCCACCCGTATCTTTCCAGTTCGTAAACTTATACCCAGGATTCACAAAAGTGTTTTCACGTACAGCAACTTGGTTACCAGCGTGATACACCGTCGTATCCGTCAATGTTCCAACACCGCCACCCCCGAGGTACACAACAGCAAAGTGCTCACGTTCAACCCATTGCGCATACAGCACCGTATTGCTCGTCACTGTGATGGTTTCTTGATCAGCGTAGGACATTCCCAAACCTGATGAAAGCGTATCCCAGTTAACAAAATCATAATCGGTTCGAGTAAACGAGTTTGCAGGAAGAGTGTATGAAGATCCAACAAGCATTTCTGCACTTGCAGGCATGAAGCCTGAAGTACTTCCATTGCCTACGAATGAAACGGTCGCCCACTGCTCATCGTCTTTAACGAAAACAGCGGTGTAGGTCGCATCGGCATTAATGGTCTCGCTTGATGTCGGGAGTGCAGGACTCCAAGAATCAAAGCGATAGCCTGGGTTAGCAACGGGTTTTGGCGGTATAACTGCTGTTCCAAAGGTTATACCGTAAGGAAGACCAGAAAAGCTCGTCGTGCCCGTCAGGGACCCATGATCACCCGCAGCAAACGCAATCGAAACGTGATTCCGGCTGTAGACCAAACGAATAATCGTCGAGCCATCCGAAGCAACAACACGGTTGGTTATGCTCAAAGATGGCTGATAAGTAAATCCTATTACCGTTTGGGGCTCTTCGACCGCGCGACTGCCGGCAGGCGCATATTTTGTCACGTCGGTCTGCGAATAGCCTCCATCAATGTTCTCGAACATGCTTCTAACAACATACGAAGCATCAGCATTTTTGGTATATATGAAGGTAATAACATTCTCCGCTCCATTCGGACTAAGAACAAGCGTTTGCTGATAGTGATTTGGATAATACCCAGGAACATCGACATAATTTTCAATGACGCTTGCTTGGCTTGTTGTCGCCAGCTTTGCGGGTTGAAGTTCGAGACCGAGAAGGTCAACATAGCGCACCGTGTATCCCACTGAAGAAAATGGCGCGTAATTAAAGACTATCTGATTACCTGAAGCCTGCAGGGTAAGGCTCTTGCTCAAAGCATCAGGTAGATAGCCAGAAACTACTATCGCATTTGCTGTTACCGAATCACCGACCGATTTACCTCCATACGTCTGCCGTTGAAATTCAACGCCATTTTTCTTATAGATTACGTCATACGATATGGTGTTCGTCGGAATCCACTGAGCTTTGAGATAAAGATTTGAGGTCACAGGAAAACTAAAGGTATATCTAAGTGACGATCCCGAAAGATACCATCCCCCAAATGTGTAACCAGGTTTAGTTGGGTAAGCAGGCTCCGTAAGCGTATTGAGCGCTTTCACGTTCTGAACAAAAGGAGGCGTTCCGTTGTCAGGGTCAAACGTTGCTGTATAGGTTGGTTTATCCCAACGAGCATACAAAATCAAATTGTATGCTGGCATGGTTGCTCCCGTGAAGGTGAACTTCGTAGTATCGTAGCCCTGTGGTGTGGTGTACCATCCAGCAAACACATAGCCACTGGGTACACTCGCTGGACGCACTGCAGGAGCTGCGCTAAAAGTTGGGCCGCCAATGCTCGCTTGATAATACGCGGTGGTTGAACGATCGATCACACCGCCATTATAATAGGTAACTTGATACTGGTTTCGATCATAATAGAAGTTGACTGTGTTGTCATTTTGAATGTCAACAACCGAGTCTTGCACAGTAAATCCCTGGAAGGTTTTCGCATTCCATGTTGTATAACTTCTATTAATCGAGACGGTTTGCGTGTAATTGGCGGTATAGCCACTACCGGTTAGATTTTTGAAGTTGTAATAAACCGTAATCGTTCGCGCATTTTTGCTCCACAATGCTTCGAACGGTCTGTTGTTAATCATGGTGTCATCCATGAAATACTGTCTCGTTACATAATCGATCGAATCTCCGTGCCACCCAATAAATAATCCCTCACTGGAACCTGACTTCAAAGTCGGGGTCCCCGGCCATTTTGTATCAATACTTGCACCATATTTTGCAGTCAGAACATAGGGGCTTGTCGTGTAAGTTGTACCACCTACAACAAGATTGTATTTCGAATCGTCAAATTCGAAATTGAGCGAGTAACTTTGACGGTCATAATAAACATTCACAATCGTCGTTCCGTCGCCGCTGACAGAGGAAGGCAGTTCAGCGATCGTCTTTGCACTATTGTACGCAATACGGTTAGTTGCTATCGGAAACGTAATACCACTTGGAATAGACCCAGGGACAACAGGCGTACTACCCGCAACAGCGTTTGTTGTAGTAGTCCCCACATAATCGTAACCAGTACTACCAATATTTTCGAGGTAGTAAACAAGCGTGTACGAAACGGTTCCTGACGTTTTCCATTTTGCAGTAAGGTTTGTGTCTCCTGCCGGAATGGTGCTAGGCACCGCAGCGCTCCATCCATCAAACACATAGCCTGGACGCGTTGGATTCGCTGGGGTGGTTACTGGTGCCCCAAACAAACCAGAAATCGGGGCAACATAACTTCCCCCCAAACTATCGAAATAAATGGCGTATTGATTGCGATCATAGTAAACTTTCAGCGTCGAAGCACCATCAGCAGATATCTGCGTTGAAGGCATAACGGCAGGAGCACTAAACCCCGTATAGGGAAGACTTGAAGCCACAACGAACGAACCTGTTGCTCCTGTCATATTCTCTGTTGCAACAAGTGTGTAATTCGCAGGATCGTGAGGATTCGACGGATTAGTAAGCGTCAGCTTCTGCTGATAACGCTCAATTTTATAGGGAGTATTCGATGCCGGCACATAGGTAACCGTGTAGGATTCGTTCTTTTGAACATTTGTAAGGTTAATCGCAATAGCCTGTTGATCTGGCGTGTAGCCTGCAATTGCAGGAGATGTAACTGTTTTAGTGAGAGATCCACCTTCTTCAACCGCAAAGACAACTGGCTGTTGGGCTATTGTGCTATCAGAAAACACATAATTGACTGTGACCGAAAAACTCGTGAGTTCGTCGTACTGAGCATAGATATCTAAATTCGATGCCACATTGGATGAAGGCTTATCCCAGCCAGTAAATCTATATCCCTGGCGGGAAGGAACGGGCGGCTCAATTGCTGCTTCTCCTTCGTTAATGTATTGCGTAAGACCAAGTTGAACATTGTTCCAATCGAAAAACTTTACCTCGTACGTCGCTGCCGCAGGGACAGGCAATGTCGAAGGAGCTGCGGGAGCAACAACCCCAGGGACCTCAGGAGCGACAGTTGGCTTAGAGCTTTCAGATGCAAGACCGTCGATCGCCGACGCACCAGTCGGTGCCACCATCTCTCCCGATTGGTCCACGGTTTTTTGGGAATCCGCTGTACCAGAACTGGGATCTTCAGCTAAAGCCGTCGGGGGCAAAAGACTAAAGGAGAAAATTAAAATCAATGATAACGCTATCCTGCTAGCCGACTGAAGTATTCTTGCCATGGTAACTCCTCACCTTCGAGTGCTGGATCTCAGATAGTCTCATCACTCTAATGGCTGAAAATACCTATTCTCAAAGTTGCTTCGCTTTCAGCACCAAAGGGTTACCAACGTTGCTAGGCTGGCATGTGCCTGTCAAAAATGAGCCCGAAACAACGTGTTCCGGGCTCAACATTAGACACATGATATGAAGTATCCTGCCGCAAGCTGGCAGCAGGATGTACAACTTAGTAGTGACCCAAATCTTCATCCTTAATTCTTCCGCGATACGTGCGGTAGATAATGAAGTGATACACAAGCACCAGCGGCAAACCGACGCAGGTGATAATTGTCATCCACATAAGCCCAAGC
>JAVWLC010000116.1:0-7417 GCA_036638175.1 Raoultibacter sp.
CCACACGCAATTCCTGCGCCTATCGAAAGACCTTGACCAAGTGAGCCGGTAGAAACTTCAATACCTTCGAGCAGATTAGAATCGGGATGACCCTGGAGCCTTGATCCGAGCTTGCGCAGCGTCATGAGCTCCTCTTTGGGAAAATATCCCGCTTCTGCAAGCGCTGCATAGAGCACCGGCGCCGCGTGACCCTTTCCCAAAACAAAGTAGTCCCTTGCAGGATCTTTGGGATTTGCGGGGTTATGATTGAGTACACCCCCGAAGTACAAGGCTGTAAGGATCTCAACGCTTGAAAGGGATCCTCCTGGATGCCCGCTTCCCGCTTCAGTTATCATCCGCACAATATCTTTACGAATGTCTCGAGTCTTTTGTGCGACTTCGATACTTCCCATTCCGCCCTTCTCTCTGATCGCTGTATCAGATGTGTTTACAAAATCTCTTATGACGACACGCGCCATTTATGGTAGCCAAGCACGAATTCATCGATTTCTCCATCGAGGACGGCATCGACATTACCTGTTTCTATCCCACTCCGTACGTCCTTTACCATCTGGTAAGGATACAACACGTAGTTACGAATTTGGCTGCCGAAGGAGTTCTCCATACGCTCCCCAAGCAGCTCAGAGAGCTCCTCTTCGCGTTTACGTTCTTCGAGCTCAAAGAGTTTTGCACGCAAAACCCTAAAAGCTGCTTCTTTGTTTTGGAGCTGAGATTTCTCATTTTGGCAGGTCACCACAACGCCTGTTGGCACGTGAGTCAGACGCACCGCAGAGTCAGTGGTGTTGACGCTTTGCCCACCAGGTCCGCTAGAGCGATAGACATCAACGCGCACATCAGCGGGATTGATATCAATTTCTATATCATCAGGAAGAACTGGTAAGACCTCAACCGCCGCAAAGGTGGTATGACGCCGCTTCTTATCATCTGTTGGCGAAATGCGCACCAAGCGATGCACGCCCGATTCACTTCTGAGCATCCCGTAAGCATTCTTGCCGCTGATCTGAATTGTTGCTTTATCAAGGCCAATCCCACTGCCAGGAACAAGATCGAGGACACGAACCTTCCAGCCCTTTTTCTCCGCATAGCGAGTAAACATGCGATAGAGCATCTCGGTCCAATCCTGTGCTTCAAGCCCACCGCTGCCAGGATTGACTGTGAGAATCGCATCGCCCGAATCAAAGCGACCTGAAAACCACGAAGCTATTTCAAGGCGATCGAGCAATCCAGCAAGCGCGTCAAGCGCGTCTGCAGCTTCATCTTCGAAGGCAGGGTCTTCTTGGACTAAATCAAGAGCCACACGCGCATCGTCAAGCAATGCTTCTGCACGCGCATACTCTTCAATGGTATCGCGCAAATCACTCGCCTGTTTCGATATCTGCTGAGCCCGAGAGGCATCATCCCAGAAATCAGCTGCTGCAATATCGTTATCAAGTGCTGCGAGCTCAGCAATTTTATCATCAACATGCAAAAAGCTTTTCGCATCGGCAACGCGCTTCGCCATCTGTGCGATGTTCTTTATTTCTCTTTCAGTCATGCCTGGTTACCACCAAATTCGAGCCGAACGGATACGTGCAAAAGTCGGCGCATGCCGACAGGTATCGGTCGACGTCAGAGATTTGCTCCGTGGCACTTCTTGAATTTCTTACCCGAACCACACGGACACGGATCGTTGCGCCCCACGTCAGCAAACGGATCAGCTTTATCCTTCTCAACGGTTTTCGCTTTACCAGTCATTGCCGCTTTAGGGGGTGCAGCAGGCATACCCTGAGCTTGCGCTGCGGCAACTTGCGTGCGTTGAGCTGTTGTTGTCGTTTCGCTCAAGGCGTCTTCGGGTGACGAATAGCTCACGTTTCCGTCAAGCGGATTTTTCTCTTCTGGAACCTCTTTGACGGCAATCTGCAGGCGCAAGAGGGTACGAAGGAAGTCTTCATACATTGAGCTCGTGAGCATCTGGAAGGCGGTATATGCTTCATTTTTGTATTCAACCAAAGGATCACGCTGGCCAAAGGCACGCAAGCCAATACCCGCCTTCAGGTAATCCATTTCCTGAAGATGAGCCATCCATTTGGTGTCGATAATACGAAGCATGACCTGCGCTTCAAGGTTCTTCATCGCAGCTTCGCCGAGCATCTCAGTCTTTTCGGCATAAACACCGTGGAGGTATTCCACCAGAGTTTCAATCACGGTTTCTGGATCTTCATCATGCTCGATTTGATCGACTGAAAAATCATCGCGGCCAGTCATATTAGCAACCCAAAGATCAACAGCCTTTGTATCCCAATCGTCGCTCACTGTCTTTTCAGGACAACTCTCAGCAACGACAACCTCGGTAGCTTCGCGAATAATCTCAGGAATGCGATCAGTAAGATCTTTACCGTCAAGGATTGCGTTGCGCTCTTCATAGATCGCACCACGCTGTAGGTTCATAACGTCGTCATACTCAAGGACGTTTTTACGAGCAGCAAAGTGCATGCTTTCCACTTGACGCTGAGCGCTTTCGATTGCCTTTGAGACCATACCTGCCTGAATGGGAGTATCTTCATCAAGATCGGTCTTCTCCATCATGCGACCAATCGAGTCCATGCGGTTTCCGCCGAAGAGCCTCATGAGATCATCTTCCAGAGACAGATAGAACTGCGTGACGCCAGGGTCTCCCTGACGACCAGCGCGACCGCGCAACTGGTTATCGATACGACGACTTTCGTGGCGCTCAGTACCAATAACGGCTAAGCCGCCCACCGCAATTACCTGATCATGCTCTTTTGTGGTGATTTCCTTAGCCTGAGCGAGCGCGGTAGCCTTTTGCTCATCAGTTGCCTCAGCAAGGTCAATACCCTCAGCAAGCA
The DNA here is from genome assembly GCA_036638175.1 of Raoultibacter sp. Taxonomy (GTDB): domain Bacteria; phylum Actinomycetota; class Coriobacteriia; order Coriobacteriales; family Eggerthellaceae; genus Raoultibacter. Next base: position 2,847 of record JAVWLC010000116.1, read on the forward strand.
TAAAGTCTTCCAACATAATATCGGGGTTGCCTCCGAGCAAGATGTCGGTACCACGACCAGCCATGTTGGTTGCAATGGTAACCGCACCAACACGACCTGCTTGCGAAATGATGTGAGCTTCGCGCTCATGATTCTTCGCGTTGAGTGTTTCGTGACGAATTCCTCGCTTGTCGAGCAAACGGGAAAGACGCTCTGAACTCTCGATGGAAACAGTACCAATAAGGCAAGGCTGACCTGCGCTATAGCGCTGAGCTACCTCATCGGCAACCGCATTGAATTTTGCGTTGATATTGCGATAGATGAGATCGTTCTCATCAGCGCGGACAACGGGTTTATTTGAGGGAATGGCCATAACGGGCAGCTTATAGATCTGACGGAATTCAGCGTCTTCTGTCATAGCGGTACCTGTCATGCCAGAAAGCTTTTGATAAAGACGGAAGTAGTTCTGCAACGTGATGGTTGCAAGCGTTTGGTTCTCTTCGCGAACCAACACGTGCTCTTTGGCCTCAAGCGCCTGATGCAAGCCTTCCGAATAACGACGGCCTTCCATAATACGACCCGTGAATTCGTCAACAATTTTAACTTCGCCATCGACAACAACATAGTCGACATCGCGATGGAACAAAAACTGCGCCTTAAGTGCTTGCTGCAAGTGATTTGCAAGCTGACCTGATGGGTCAGCGTAGATGTCCTCGATGCCAAGCATGGCTTCGATTTTCTCGAGGCCGCTCTCGCTGGCGTTAATGGTTTTCTTCGCTTCATCCATGTCGAAATCAACACTCAGAACAAGACCGGGCATAACGCGAGCGAACTTGTTATAGGTCTCAGCCGCCTGGGTGCCTGCACCTGAAATAATAAGCGGGGTACGCGCTTCGTCAATCAGGATGGAGTCGACCTCGTCGACGATGGCAAAGTTGTGACCGCGCTGAACGCGATAATCAGCTTTCGTAACCATGTTGTCACGCAAGTAATCGAAACCAAACTCCGAGTTGGTACCATACGTAACTGCTGCTTTATAAGCTGGAATTTTCTGGTCAGGCTTCATACCGTTTTGAATAAGGCCAACTTCCATGCCGAGGAAATTGTAGATATGACCCATCCATTCGCTATCTCGTTTGGCAAGATAATCGTTAACCGTAACGATATGGACGTTGTCGCCTGTGAGCGCATTGAGATAGCCCGCCAGTGTTGAAACGAGCGTTTTACCTTCGCCCGTTTTCATCTCGGCAATCTGTCCATCGTTCAAAGCCATGCCGCCGATTAGCTGCACGTCAAAGTGACGCATACCCATCGAGCGCACACCCGCCTCACGGACGGCTGCAAATGCTTCAGGAAGCAGCGATTCAAGGTCTTCCCCGTTGCTGCTTCGCTCCATAAACGCTGCCGTAAGGGCTCTGAGCTCAGCGTCGCTCAGGTCTTGCATTGAGGACTCAAGTCCGTTGATTTTCTGAACTGTATCTTCGTATCGCTTAAGCTGCTTTCCCTCGCCGAGGGTCAAAAGCTTCGACAAAAAACCAGGCATGTAAGGGCCGTCTTTCTCTCATCAGGAATACGTGCATATAAAACAACGTTTCACTCTATCACACCTCATAAACCACCAAAGGAAATCCATACGCGTTCCGCTTCAATTATCTAGCTATGAAGACTTGTCTTTGGTTGAAATGAAGACAAGTTAGGCTCAGCAGCAATAATGGTCTGATAGAGCGTCATAGCTTGAGGTGAAGGATCTATGCCAAGCTCATCTGAGAGAAAACTCTTGCATCGAAAATAGGTGTCGAGCGCCGCAGTCCTCTGCCCCGTTGCAATTTGCGCCCGCATGAGCGCCGTATAGGCATCTTCACGCGTTGAATCGCGTCTGACTCCTGCATGAGCAAACCACATCGATGCCTGCAGTTCTCCGTGCTCAAACAACCGCGTCGAAGCAGCAACGAGTGCATCGACCAGGCGTGCTCGATATTCGTTGCGCGCCTGGTTGATAAAATCGTTCTTGCTTTCGCTTGGCAAAAGATCACCCCGATAGAGTTCATTAAGCCGCATGTATACACCTGACCACACCTCGATATCGGGTTGATCAAAGAGAAGGTGGTTGCACAACAAATCGAATTCAGCGATATCGCTGGTGACCAACTGCGAATCGAGCTTGCAGCCATATTGCAAACGATGTAAGTAAGGACAATCTCCAGCCGAATTTGAAAGCGCTTTGCGCAACATCGACCAAATGGCATAAAAGTTTCTCTGGGCCGTATCAGCCGAGCTCTCTGGCCAAAGAATTGCAGCAAGTCGGGGGCGAAGCAGCTCTTTTCCCTGATTGAGTGCCAGCAGAGCAAGCAGTGTCTTTACTTTTTGTCGATGAAGCTTCGTCTGTTCAATCGCTTGGCCACCAATAGAAGCCTCGAGACCACCAAAGAGCTTTATATGGAGCTCAGGTATAGGATCGGTTCGAGAAGGGGCAATTTCCCACCGTTCAGATGGAGAGACCGAAATGCGCGGCTGGGGACCACCCCGATCTTCGCGCCGCGCTCTCTCGTAGGCGCTTCGCTGCGCAATGACGCGCGCCTGCACAGAGCGCGCAGAAGCACGCACTGCCTCAAGAGACGGATAAAACACATCAGGCGATCCTGCTGTCTTGAGCAAATCCCATTCAGACAAAAGCGCGATTTCCCACAAACCGATGGTATGCTCTTCGGCACAGCGCTGCAGATATTCTCCCACTCGCATCAGTACGTCTGAGATCAAGTCTGCGCCTATCACATGAAGACGGCCGCCACCTTCGGCGCGCAATGCCTCAAGTGCCCACAAGAGAAGTATTGTTTCAGCCGCACCAACGCTCCCCCGCATGCAGCACGTTTCCACAACAAACTTTGCATGCTCGACACCTGCAGCGAGCCACAATGCACCAATGACCGGTGCCCGCCAACGATGCTCCTCACTTTTAAGCGCATCGCACAGCGCGGTCATGCAAGCTGCTTGAGGCGTGCGAGGCGTAATTCGCACAAGCCCCTGAAGCACCTTTATCGCACGCTCTTGATCTTGTTTGTCAGCATATCGCACAACAAGCAATGCGGCCGAAGCGCGAACGCTGTCAGCGGCAGCTGCGCATTCAATGACCTGTTCAGCAAGGTCTACAGCAAGAGTGGTATCACCTAGAGCAGCTAGTCGACGAGCTTCCTGTCCGAAAAGCTCTGCAGTTTGAGAGCCAAGCCGCATGGCTTTGCTTTTGAAGAGCGCATGCGCAGACAGCAAGCATCCCGCAGAAGCCAACTCTTGAGAACGGGCTTCAAGCCACGCTATACGGCTCTCGGCATCAGCAAACCCGTTGACGAGCTTACACGCTCGATCATACTGCTTTCGAGAAACAAGTATGTCAGCAAGTCGAGTAGTCAAGACGCTTGGTGTTCGAAATACTGAAGCGGCAGCAATGCGGAAGAGGGGACGAGAAAACGCGATGACAATATCCTCGATCAGAAACGGATAGGCCCTAAACGTTTCACTATGCTCATCAATACCAATAAAGAGATAATCTCTCATGAGCTTAATGCGCGTATCGTTTTTGAGGGAACCTGTGAATATTGAGGAATCCTCAAAGCTTCCTTCTTGCAGGACAATCATCGCAAACAGGCCAAGGAGAACATCACTCGCTACCCCATCGCGAGCAAGTGCATTAAGGAGATCAAGCGTCCCCTCCCGACCCCCAAAGACAATACCCGCAACGCGTTCGGCAGGTGTGAGTGATCGCGGATTTCCGCTCTTGACCACTCCCTCCTCAGCTAAGCGCTCCAGCTCTTGATCCGTCAGAAGAAAATCATCGGAGCGAATGCGGATTCCATCAGGTTCGCGGTCAAGGAGCAGCTCGCATTCAGGCAGCATACTGACCACAACTTCCCAACCTTGTTCGATCAAGGTGTCGATGGCTTGCGCAATTGATTCGCATCGCTCCGCATCCAAATCAGGAATGTCTTCAATTACCGCGAGAGAAGGCACGTGCGTGCGGGCAAGCAAAGAACTCGAGAACACACCTTTGTCAACATCGCGCAAAAAACAAGGACTCTGTGCGTTGATCCAGAAGACATCCCGAAACGAAAAGATTGATTCGGCGTATTCGGCGGCAAGAGAGGTTTTCCCAAAACCAGATGGCGCACTAAGGAATCGTGGTACATCACGCTTTCGCATCATGCGTGAAAGTAGCTCACTGCGCTGGAAGAAACGATTCTTCCTGAGGTGTTTTGGCTTGCAGCCGTTGCAGGCCGAATTCGTAATAAAGTCAGCCATAATGCTCCCATCAGAGAGCAGTTACCAGGTAACGTATCATAGTTCCTCCCACCATCGAGTTCAAGATATTTTTAACGTCTATCGTTTATTTTTTATCATTGTATATTACCGTAATTACCTAGGAATATGAGCAGCGTGTACAGTGATGGTATAGTACGGTCATGACAAAGAATGACAACATTATTACCCTTTCTCCCACCGCTTTGACGGCAATTACGGTGCTTGAACATGCGGGCTTTGAAGCCTGGTGTGTTGGGGGATCCGTGCGGGATCATTTCATTCAGCGAGAAAATGTCGATATC
>JAVWLC010000117.1:0-7257 GCA_036638175.1 Raoultibacter sp.
GAGCAGAACTATCGCTCGGTTGGTAACGTTCTTGCAGCCGCCAACGCAGTTATCACCAACAACCAGCATCGCAAGGCAAAAAAGCTGTTCACCACCGATGAAGATGGCGACAAAATTCAGGTTTACATGGCTTCGGATGAACGCGACGAAGGCCGCTGGATTGCGGGGCAAATTGAACAGCGCCGAGCCGAGGGCTTTTCGTATACCCAGATGGCAGTCTTCTATCGCACCAACGCACAAAGCCGCATGGTGGAAGATATGCTCGTGCGCGCAGGCGTGCCGTATCGCATTGTTGGCGGTACGCGCTTCTTCGACCGCGCTGAAATCCGCGATGTTATGGCGTACCTCACACTTATCGTAAATCCCGCGGATGACATGGCCGCAAAACGTGTGATCAACGTGCCAAGGCGAGGTATCGGCAAGACAACAATCGAGCACATTGAAACCGAAGCACGGCGGAATGGTCTTACGTTTCTGGAAGCGGCCGAACAAGCCATTGCTGATGAAGATATTCGACTTGCAACACGCAAAGCACTCGGAGAATTCGTCGGCCTCATTGCCGATGCGGGAACCTATGGCGGCGATTTGCGTAAAGTGGTCGAAGCAATCATCGACAAGAGTGGGCTCATTGCCGCGCTCTCGGCAGAGGATACCGATGAAGCACGCGGACGCATAGAAAACATCCAGGAATTCCTGGGCGTTGTTGATGAGTACACCGATACGCACGATGATGGCGATGCACAATACGCAGCACCAACTGCGACTGAAGCAGCTGGAGAAGCGAACGCAGAAGCAGAACCAGTTCGCGTACTTTCGGCACATTCGCTTGCTGACTTCATCGAATGGGTTACGTTGCGTACCGATCTTGATACTATGTCCGAGGACGGTACAGCCGTGACCCTCATGACCGTCCACTCGTCAAAAGGCCTCGAGTTTGACTGCGTGTTTGTGGCGGGCATGGAAGAAACCCTCTTCCCTCATATGAACTCGACAAACGATCCCAATGGTATCGAAGAAGAGCGCAGGCTTGCCTACGTTGCCATCACGCGCGCTCGCAAGAAATTGTTCCTGACGTGCGCATATTCACGTCAGATTTTTGGACAAACATCAGCGAACCCCATCTCTCGTTTTATCAGCGAGATTCCCAATGAGCTGCGTCAAACAAGCGGGTTGGGGTCCTCAGGATTTGCGGGAACGGGCTGGGAAAAGCGCGGTAGCCGCAAAGGAATCGCGGGATCAGGTACCGAAGCAGGCGGCGGGCGTGTGTTTGGTCAGTCGAGCGCATCAGGTTCAGGCAATCGCGCAAGCATAGGCAAAAGCGTACGTCCTGAGATTGGCAAGAAAGCTGCTGCGGGTGGTTCGTTTGCTGTGGGCGATTCAGTGGATCATAAAACGTTTGGTCGCGGTAAGGTGACTAAAGTTGATGGCGATACGCTTCACATTAAGTTTGCCAAAACAGGTGCCACAAAGAAGTTACTCAAGGATTACGCACCCATTGTAAAAATCGGTTAACAATCCTCTGTGTGGTCGATGCTATGATGGCATGACAAGGGATTATCGAAAGGACACCACCATGGATGAGCCGTCCAGCAAGGCGACTGCAGTTGCAGCATGGCGCGAGCGAGCACATGTACTTCGCGCCTTCTTTACGGTTGACCGCATTGTTGCAGCGGTTGCGGTCCTCCTGATACCCTGTATGCTCTTCGCATGGGTGCACATTCCGCTGGGTACTGCCGCCGGTTTCAACATCACTTTTTCGGTGCCTGATCTCGTGTCAACGAGTTCGAAAGTTGTTGAACGCGTTGAAGATGTGGCAGAAGTACGCGCTAGCATCGAGCATGCGGTAAGCCGTGCTACTGATGTAATCGAGCGGGGAACCCAAGTGCTTGATAGTGTTTCAGCGGCACGCGACAATCTTGCCGAAGCACGCGCTGCACGCGAAGAAGGGGAGTAACAGAATGGATATCGCCCTCATTAAAGCTCTTATCCAGTTCGTAGGCTTTCTGTGGGTAGCATTTATTGTCTTGCTGGTAATTGCTGCGGTCATGCTCGTGCTTGGTTCGAAGCACCGTTACGTTGTGGGTATTGTAGCCTTTTCGCTTTCTGCTGCGATTTCGCTTATCTGTCTTGTTGGAATTGGCTTTGCTGATTCGGCGGCAATGGATATTGTGATCGATAAGGTGGGGACCTGGATATTATTTGTTATTCCGCACGTGATCGAGCCGACGGTGTGGCCATGGATTGTCTTGGTTGCCTCTGTGGCGTGTATCGTCATGCTTGCGGTGACAGCACGCCGCGCTTACGCGCAGCTACCATCTGGGGTGCATGATGCGCAGTAGCCGCACGCTGCGGGCGTTGCAGCAATGCCGCCAAGTGCGCTTTCGCGAAGCTCGAAGGGAAGCGATCTGCCTACTTTGCGCATGGCCTCAACGGTTTGATCGAAATCAACCAGGTTGCCAATGTTTGCAAGAGCAATCTGTGCACTCACGAGAGCTGCAGCGGCGCCTGAAGCATTGCGCTTTTGACAGGGCACCTCAACCAGTCCCGCAACAGGGTCGCAGACGAGTCCCATCATGTTGGTAATTGCGTTGCCTGCGGCATTGAAGCATTGCAGAGGCGTTCCGCCCATAAGTTCGGTAGCTGCTGCTGCCGCCATGGCTGCTGCGGATCCGATTTCGGCTTGGCACCCACCTTCAGCACCCGAGACTGTCGCATTGCGCGTGATGAGATAGCCAATAGCGGCTGCGGTGGCGAGACCCTTCTGGAGGGCTTTGTCATCAAAATCCTTACTCTGCTGCATCGCAAGTAAAACTCCTGGAATCACGCCAGCTGATCCAGCGGTGGGCGCGGCAACAATGCGTCCCATTGAAGCATTAGTCTCAAGAACTGCCATCGAAAAGGCAATGGCGCACGAAAGCTGGTTGTCGCACAGGCTCCGGTCAGCTTCATCAAGCGTAGCCAGCTTCATCGCTTCGCCACCAATCAGTCCACCCATTGAGGAGTGGACCTCTTCGATCGGTCTATAAGCGGAATGCTTCATGGTTGTCAGTACGCGCTCAAGATAACCATCGATGTCGCCTGAGACGCCAAAGCTTGCGGTGAGGGCCTGTTCACGCGCAAGGAAAGCATCAGATATCGAAATTCCTTTGAGTTCACAATAGGCAAGAAGCTCTGAGCCGTTCGAGAAATCAAGGGCCTCAAATTGTGCGAGCGCTCGCTCCGCATCAGCAGAGGTATCTTTTTCGAGACCGCCTTTGGTGTCACCAGGGATGATGCGTACGTCCTTGATAGCAGGATGTTCTTCGATGCTTTCCTTTATTTCAGGGCATACCGCCTGATCAGTTTCGAGAATCGTGTAAGCCATATCGCCTTTGCGCTCTCGGTATACGCGCGTGGTTGCGATGTTGACTCCGTAATCACTGATGCTTTTCGCTATGTGAGCGAGAACGCCTGCTGTGTCGCGCTGCCTGATTACGATGCTCGTGTTCTCGCCAGTGATGTATACCTCGATGCCGTCGATACTGCGAATGACGGCAGCGCCACCGCCAATGCTTTCGCCTCGTATGCGCATAGTGTTGCCAGCGGCATCGACCATGTGGATGTTGACGGTGTTGGGGTGATCGAATTCTTCTTCAGGCATGGGTGTGAAAGTGAACTCAAGTCCCGCTTCTTCGGCGAGTGCGAACGAATCGCGGATGCGGAGATCATCGGTTTCGAGGCCGAGCATGCCCGCAACTAACGCCTTGTCCGTGCCGTGCCCAGAAAGCGTGTGGGCGAAAGAACCCAAGAGGTAGAAGTCGACCTTTTTGGGCTCGGCAAGACTGAGCCTTCGTGCCATATAAGCAATACGGAGCGCTCCTGCTGTGTGGGAGCTTGAGGGGCCAATCATAATGGGTCCGATGATGTCGCGTAGACCGAGTGTTTTCATGGTTGTCTCCGTTCGCTGTCGTGTCTGGGTCATGGTACCACTGGCAAAGAGGATCGAAAGGGTTTGTGGTGAAATAGTCATTCGTCGGTGGTTTTGGGTCGCATACACTACAATTACTTGCACGCCGGGACGCCATGAGCGACCATATCGGTAATCAATCTGCATCTGAGAACATCTGAGGAGTAAATTCATGGCGGCACCTATCATCGTTGTGGGGCATAGAAATCCCGACAACGATTCAATTAGCGCAGCGGTTGGATATGCTTATCTGAAAAATGAGCTGGCAAAACGCGATGCGAAAAAATCGGGTGGAAAGCCCGCTGAGTACATACCTATGCGTCTTGGTCCCATGCCCCCCGAGAGTGCGTGGGTGCTGGGCGAAAACAGCCTTCAGACTCCAGCGGTCTTGAGTCACATTCATGCACGCGTGCTCGATATTATGAGTCCCAACCCCATCTCCATCTCCCGTACGGCAACATTGCTTGAGGCGGGACGTCTTCTACGCAAGCACAACATTCGTGCACTCGTAGTCTTGAATGACGATGGAACCTACTATGGACTCATTACCACGCGCATGATAGCTGAGCGTTACATTTCTGCGACTGATGTCTTAACGGATGATGGCTCTAATAATATGGCTGTTGCAGGTGATCTTATTGCTTCTTTGGGGCAGAAAGTTGAGGAGATCACCGAGACAGACGTGCTTGTGCTTGATAAGGAAGGCTTGCTGAAAGAAGCGGTTGAGGATCTCATGGCAAGCGGACTTCGTGAAGCGGTTGTGCTTGACGATGACCACTTCTGCATTGGCATCGTGACACGTTCTGACGTTGCTGCACATCCGCGGCGCAAAGTTATTCTTGTTGATCATAACGAAACACGTCAGGCGGTTACTGGTGTTGAAGAGGCCGATGTCGTAGAGATTGTTGATCATCACCGCATCGGAGATGTCTCAACTTCAAACCCTATTCAGTTTCTCAATCTGCCCGTGGGATCGACTGCCACTATTGTGGCTATGGAGTTTGAGCGCCACAACGTTGTTGTCCCTAAGCCGATTGCGGCTGTACTGCTTTCTGCCATCATGACTGATACGGTTATTCTCAAGTCACCGACAACTACGGTGGCTGATCGGGAACAGACTGATCGTCTTGCCGCGCTTGCGGGCGTTGATCCCACTGAATTTGGCCTACGGGTTTTCAAGTGCCGTGGGGGAGAAGATGATATGCCGGTCAACGAACTTGTCGGTGCAGATTCCAAAGAATTCCAGCTTGGTGATTCTACGGTTCTCATCGCTCAGCACGAAACCGTCGATCTGCCAGCGGTTATGGAGCGCGAGGAAGAAATTCGCACGTACATGCGCCGCTTGAAAGACGATCACGATTACGAGTTTGTCTTGTTTATGGTCACTGACATCATGGCTGAGGGCAGTCAATTCCTTTGCGAAGGTAATCGCCGCATTGTTGATCGCGTCTTTAGCATCAAATGTACCGGTGTTGGTGGAACGTGGATGCCAGGCATTCTGAGTCGTAAGAAGCAAGTTGCTGCGCGCATTTTAGGATCGTAAGCTCTGTTTAATTGATCGGTGGAAACATGGCAGAATTTTTAGAAGCGGCCATGCTCATTTGTTTTGGGCTTTCATGGCCGCTCAATGCGTACAAGGCGTATCGGGCTGGTACGGCGCAAGGGACAAGTTGGCAATTTATCGGGTTGATCACATTGGGGTATGCCTTGGGTATTGCCGCGAAATTCGTTTCAGGATCAATCAACTGGGTTTTGGCTGTCTATTTCCTTAACGTCATCTGCCTTGGAGCAAACTGGTTTGTGTATTTCAGGAACAGGAAGCTCGATGCTCAGGCAACATCGTGCGAAGCTTAGCTTGACGCAATAGTATAATGGGGCAATGTCTAATCGTATTGATACCCCCCATGCCTACGCCGCTGATGATGCGGCCTTATCCTGCACGCAAAAAGCGTCCTCCGAAAACGTTCTTCCCGTGGTTCTTGTGGCGACGTATGACGAAACGGTTCGTCTGAAAAAAGTGTGGTCAACTTGTGCCCCGTTTGGGATTGCAATCGTAACACTGCAATCATGGGTGGCGGATCTTTGGGAGCTCTATGGCGATGGTCGCACACTCATTGAACCTGTTGAGCGGCAGTTTCTTGCAGCCAAAGCCCTTGGGCTTGCATGTTGGGAGAATCCTGATGGCTTGTTGCGAGATACGGCGGGTACTCGTAAGTTCATTGCCGCTGTTGCACACAAAGCGCTTCCGAAAGCCTATGATAATCCGGGCTTAAGTGCGGGGGAGCGCGAAGCGGTCACTGTGCTCGCGCGGTATCGTAGCCTTCTGGAAAACCACGGACTTGTTGAGTATTCCGAGGCAATTGATCTTTTATGCGGGGCGAAAGCTTACGCAGGATTCAAACCCATTGTGCTGGGTATAGATGCCCGTGAACTCTCGGCTCTTGAGCGCACATTCCTCGAATCTGCTGATGCAACATTTGTTGCAAACACACACAGCACCGCACCGTTGAGTGAAGACCGTGCGCCTGAGTTGGAAACACTGAGTAGTGCACTCTATCGACCTGACGAAAAGAATCCTGTTGTGCCTACAGGTTCCGTGAGGTTCGTGCTGCCCTCTGGTCGCTATGCTGCTCCGCATGCTCTTTGCAGTGCAATCGAACAGATTGCGGCTGCGGACCTTGACACAGCTATCGTTATTGCTGCGCATGAACCTTACGCACTGTTTGAATCCGTATCGAAGCGTTTGGCGCTGCAGGGCATTCCTGTAGCGGTTCAGACAGCACTCCCTTTCTCTTCGACAGAATTTGGCATGGCATGGCTTGCCTTGCTTGAAGTTTTTTGTGGCGAGACATTAGTTGCGCGCGCCGCGACCGATTTTGCGCTCAGTGCATATTCGGGCGTAGGGGTTCGAAGCGCATACAATAGGGATGCGTATTGGCGAGCAAATCGAGCGCTTAATCGCGATTCAATTCTGACTGATCTGTGTGGGGTTGCCGATCGCGGTCTTAACGGGTTTATTGGCTCCTTTGAAAACGGTCACACAAACGAAGCTTTTGACATTATGCAGGCTCACATCATCAAACAAATTTCGTGGCCTTCGGGCTATCGCGATCGCCAGTTATCAGCATTCTCTGTAGCGCGTTCGGTATATGAACAGGCGGAACGCTTTGGTATTGACCTCGCAGGCTATAGAGCAATCCTTGAAGACCAGCGCATGTTCGTGCGCATGGAAACCGAAGTGGAACTGGATGCAAGTGGGGGGCAGCAGCAAGAATTATCATCGTCGATGCAGGTCATGTCTGTTCGCAGTG
>JAVWLC010000118.1:0-7244 GCA_036638175.1 Raoultibacter sp.
CCCTGGTCAGCAGCTCGTCAAGGATGGCGACGCCGTTGTAGCTGTTATCGGCAAGGGTCCCGATGGCTACATCAAGTTCGTCGGCACCAAAGGCATCATCCTTGCTACGGGCGATTTCCAGAACGATACCGCCATGAGCGACTACTACCTTCCCGACCTCAAGCATTTCACACGCAAGCAGATGAACAAGACGGGTGACGGCCACAAGATGGGCATCTGGGCTGGCGCCACAATGGAGAACCTCGGCCACACCAAGTGCTTGCACGACTTCGACGGCGGACCGGCCAGCATGTGCGATATGCCGTTCTTGAACGTCAACATGGAAGGCAAGCGCTACGCTAACGAAACTTGCGAGATGGCTGATCAGGCAAACTTCCTGAAACAGGAAGAAAACACGGGCTACTACGCGCAACTCTTTGACAGCAGCTATCAGGAAAAAGCCGCAGGATGGCCTGGTGTCCTGCAGACGCCTGAGGCACTGGCAACCTGGATGCCCGAAGAAAGCGTGGAGCGCAAAGGTGTGTTTGAGGACCTCATTTCTACGTACAAGGCAGACACCCTTGAGGAGCTTGCCAAGAAGATCGATGTTCCCGCAGACGAGCTCAAAAAGACCGTCGAGCGCTACAACGAACTGAGCGAGAAAGGCATTGACCTCGACTTTGGCAAACCAGCCAAGTTTATGACAACTTCGCTCACAACCCCGCCGTTCTACGCTATGAAGCGCTGGCTGCGTGTGACCGCAACCTTCAGCGGACTCAACGTTAACACCGAGTCTGCCGTCCTTGATGCCAACGGCTCCCCCATTGAGGGCCTCTACGCAATCGGCAACGTTGCGGGCAACTACTACGGCGGCGTTGACTACCCGATGACCATCCCAGGTCAATCACTCGGTCGCTGCTACACCTTTGGCTATGTAGTAGGACGTGCAGTAGCTACCAAGTAAGACAGCATTACGACTATCCCTCGCAGAAGCCCGCATTCCTCCCTCATGCGGGCTTCTTGCTTGCACATTTTCTGAGGGACTTTTAGACTTTCTCGCACATTTTCTGAGGGACTTTTGAGCTTTCGTGCACATTTTCTGAGGGACTTTTGGGATTTCGTGCACGTTTTCTGTCACACGAGCTATCCTCACGCCCCGTTCTTACAAAAGTGTAAGGTACCCATAAGCCACCTGTAAGATATGCAGTTCGCATTCGTTGTAAGCTCTTTTTATCGAAGAAAGCAGTTTACCAGCGAGGTGGAATCATGAGCCGTCAACAGCACAACAACCAAACCTCCCAAGCATTCTCGCCTGCGACACATAGCGCTCGTAGCGGGCGCATGTCGCGCGTTGCCCCATCGCGCACTGCGGCCAAAAGAGCCAACGGTAACCTGCTGAACAACCTGACTGTATTCTTTGTTGCACTCATAGTCATTGCGGGTGCTTTCTATTTGACCCGAGGATTCAACGCCTATCAGGAAGCCGTCAAAGCTGAAAGCTTCGATGCTATGGCTGCCGAAATTGAATCGATGCCGGGCTACACGCACATCAGCGACATTCCGCAACGCTACCTTGATGCTGTTGTTGCCGTGGAAGATCATCGGTACTACCTGCATCCTGGCTTCGATATCATCGCCACAGGACGAGCGTTCGTAAACAACATTCGTGCAGGCGGCATCGTTGAGGGTGGCAGCACAATCACGCAGCAGCTCGCCAAGAACGAATACTTCACGCAGGATCAAAATATCGATCGCAAGATAGCCGAAATGTTTACAGCATTCGGTCTGGAATCGCACTTCAGCAAGGAGAAGATCCTCGAGCTGTACGTGAACTCTATTTACTTTGGCGAAGGGCACTACGGACTCCGCGAAGCGAGCATGGGCTACTTCGATAAAGAGCCGTCCCAGCTTACCGACTACGAAGCGACGCTCCTTGCTGGAATTCCCAACGCGCCCTCCGCTTATGCCCCCACAGTCAACCCTGATCTGGCAAGCCAGCGGCAAGTGCAGGTAGTCAACAAGATGGTGGACTACTACATGATCACCGAAAACCAGGCGCAAGAAATACTGACTGCAGCGTAGCAGAATGCGCTCATGCGAAGTCGTTAGATTCGGATTTTCGGAAGTGAGAAGTTCGGATTTTCGGTAGTGTAACTTTCGGATTTTGGTCATTCGTGCTATTGTTCAACGATAACGTCATTGAACGGAGCCCACCATGACCTACGGATCGCTGAAGCCAGACGGCTATATTCCTCGCATAGTCGATAATGAAATTGCTCGCTATCTCTCGGTTTTTGGTGCCGTCGAAATCGCAGGAACGAAATGGTGCGGAAAAACGTGGGCAGCGCGCGCCCATGCCGAGAGCATCAGTTACGTTGATAGAGGAAATAATCTCGACATTGCAAAAGCCGATCCTTCGCTTATGCTGCTCGGGGAAAAACCTCATGTTATTGATGAGTGGCAAAGCGTTCCAGCTCTGTGGGATGTCGTTCGTCACTCCATCGACGATTCTGCTGGCGAAAAAGGTCGTTGGATTCTTACGGGATCTTCAACGCCTCACAAAGATGAAGTTTCCCATAGCGGCGCAGGCCGAATAGGGCGCATCCGCATGTCACCAATGAGCCTTGCTGAATCAGGCGATTCAGCAAAATCTATCTCACTTTCTGGCTTGTTTGAAGGAGTGTTCGAGCCCCAAAAAGTCGAAGTCGATACAACCCAGCTACTTGCCTATGCTTGTCGTGGAGGCTGGCCTGAAGCAATCAATATCGATGTTGAAGATGCACAACTTATTGCACGCGAATACCTGCGCTCTGTCTTCGAACAGAGCGTTCCTCGAGCGGGGAAAGATTCCGACACCGCACAAAGGCTCGTTGCATCGCTAGCTCGAAACCTTTGCCAGGCCGTCACTTATAAAACGCTACAAAAAGACATGGTGGCTGGCGAAGAAGATGCCAATGAAATCACTTCGGCAAAAACTATTGCAGAGTATATCGCAATGCTTGAATCCCTCTATCTTATCGACAGCGTGAAAGGCTGGGCTCCCCCAGCGCGTTCGCCAAAACGCGTACAGACAAAAGAAAAGCGATACTTCGCCGATCCCTCTCTTGCTGCTGCAGCGCTCGGGATGACTCCTGCAGCGCTCCTTGAAGACTGGCAGACTTTCGGGCTTTTGTTTGAGAACATGTGCATGCGTGATCTGCAAATATACGCACGAGCTCTTCCGAACCCATCGTTAACACCCGTTCGATACTACCGTGATGATTCTGGTCTTGAGGCAGATGCCATTATTGAAACCGCTGACGGAAGATGGGGGGCGCTGGAAATTAAAGTCAGCGAAGATAAAGTTAGTGACGGCATAAAGAGCCTCCTCCGACTCCGCGAAAAGCTGATGAAAAACCCAAAAGCCCACATGCGTGAGCCAGAATTCCTCGCAGTACTTGTCGGTCTGTCAGAATATGCACGAAAGACTCCAGAAGGAGTCTATGTGATTCCCATTACTGCACTCGGGGCATAGCCTGGCGAAGACGGAATGGGCAGTGGCGTTGGTGTTGGCGTAGGATCAGGTGTGGGAGCAGGATCGTTCACATCGGTTACTCGGAAGAAATAAAAGTCCGGTGCGCTGTCGGAGCTGCCAAATACAAACACCTTGCTTCCCACTTGCACCGTACTCTGTCCGAACATCGGCGTAGGTGAGCACAATCGATCCAGCCACGTCCACGAGCCAGTTTGTTTATCGAACACTGCCGTATCACTCGTTTTGAGGCCATCTTGATGACGAAGGCCAACGAGGAGGCCCCCTTCCGCAACGGGGGCAAATATGCTCGGAGGCAACAATACCGAATCGGCACCTTCAATAAAGGGGAAGCTGTTTGTTTCAACGAGATCGGTTACATATACGCTGTTATTAGGAAGACCCATCTCTTTGAACCCGCCGATTACAATCAAATCATCGCCCGATACCATCGCCGCAGGCCCCGTCAATGCATCGGGCAAATGCCCAATTACGTCCTGGGCGCCCGTTTGGGGATCGTATGAGGTTACCGTGTCATCAATGGTGAAATCGTCATTAAACGCATTGCCTATCAAACAGAGCTTCCCCCGCCAGGAAACCATACTTGCACCGTAGAGATCGGTTCCGTAATCCGGCGACAATGACCATTCGCTGGTCACAGGATCAAATGCAAGCACCCACGAATGAACCTGCCCGCTACCAGAACCCGTCATAAGGGTGTACAGCTTACCCCCAAAACTCACGGGGGCGCCAAACTGAACGCCATCGGACCCAAGCGAATTAATTTCCTCGGGCAAACGATATGGCTGCACATCGGACCAGGCATCTTGCTCGCTGTCATAGCGATAAAAACCAATCACATTCTCTTCGAGAGAGAGGGTCGCAAACAAATACACGGTGTTGTCATGTGCAGCAAGAAGCGGCAGCGTAATGGCACTGTCGCTCGGCACGGCCAAGTCGCGATACCCTGACGAACGACCAACAGATCCTACGTTGAGAAACGCGCGACCCGTTTGCCCATCTTGAGTAACCGAGACTTCATTGACGCCATCAGCTAAATCGGAAGGCACCTGAAAACGCGCCGTCACACCCGCAACGCCACTTCCCCACTGCACCGCGCCAGGATCAAGCGGAATGCCTCCAATTACAATCGATGCCCCCTGATCGAAAAACCACCCAGAGAGCACGGCAGTATCTCCACTGACGCTCAAAGCTTGCGGAACGGGATCAGGATCATTCGCTGCCTTATCAATAGTGAGGTAGCCACCCGAAAGGCATAATCCTGCAAGATCACTTTTCGGCGTAGTCCCGCCCTTGATGCGCGCCGAAAGCTGCAAGGGAGATTCGTCTGGGTACTGCGCAGCGAGCACTCCCAAAGCACCCGTCACGCTCGGCGCCGCCATCGAGGTGCCGCCGAATACACTGTACTTTTCGAGACCGCATCCAACACCGAAGCTGTCGAGGTAAATGGTGTTGTCAGATTCGGGATCCGTTCCTCCTGGGGCCATCTCAATGGTTATGAGGACTTGGAAATGCTCATAGTCCACATTTGCGGGCACCTTCTGAGTTAAGGCCGTACCGCTCGTACGCCATTGACTCGCATCTGCCCTCATCAAGGGCTTTGAATCATTGGCCTTCTCTGAGTATGTGCCGTCTTTTAGACGATACTGGAAAAATACGTTATAGACGCTCTCGCGCGCAGATGCACTAATACCAGCATAAAGCTGCTTAGAATCAAGTATCTGTGCGCTCAAATCCTTCTCGGCAGAAATAAGGGTTGTTGTGCTTTCCCCAACGGGCATACCGACCGCAAGGCTTTGCTCACCGAGGAACCACGCCTTGGTTGTAGTAGGAACCGCCTCACCCTCAAGAGGCTTACCATCTGCGCCGATACTCGCGTAATTGAAGGTAAAGCCGCCCGCAAGCGATGCATCATGCGAGGCGCTGGGTTTCTCAAAGCCTTCGTAAACAAGGGCTTGCGTGCCGCCCGTCATGCTTGCCTGTACGTTTGCAGCGGCAGTGAATGCGTTGAAGCATGCAGCCTGATCAGGCACCGAAGAAAGTACCGCAGACCCTGGCGCGAATACATGCGTCGAACGCTCACCGAAGCAAGAATACGGTGCCTTTAGCCCCGTCGGCTCAAGCGAATCCACCTTGACAAGACTATCGGGAACGCCGTAGCTGGCCATTGACTCCCCGTTGTCCACGTTGATGTTTTCATTTCCCGAAGCGAACACGGGAACAATGCCGACGCGCTCCAATTCGTGCAAAGCAACACTTTCGGCTCGAGTCATCATGGGGAATTTCATAGAAACGTTTACCGCACGAATTCCCACATCATACGTCTTGTTAGCTTCAGCGAGCCAATTGAAACCGCGCACAACCGAGCTGAGCGCGACGCTTCCATCATCAGCAACTGTGCGCACGGCAACCAGTGATGCTTCGCTTGCTACGCCATCTGTTCCCAAGCCCGTTGCGCTCGAAGCCGCCACAATGCCAGCTACATGTGTGCCGTGAGAAGCGGGGTCACCTGAATCACTGCGGTCATCACCCGCATCACTTGCAGCATTAAAGCCATGTTCGCCACACTGAGTTGCATCCATCAATCCAGGGTAGGTACTCAAATTGACCATGCGATCGCGCAAGCTAAAATGCGTTCCGTCTACGCCGGTGTCCAGCACCGCGACAACCGCCCCTTTACCAGGCGTTGTTCCTGTATTGTTAACGTGGTAATCAGTCGACAGCCCGCTTGCCCAAGGATCGCCTTTTCCCAAGAACCACTGGAAATTGCGATACGAGAGAACGGGATCGACAATATCTGAAGCCTTCGGAACAACCGACGTAATGCTCGAAGCCGCAATATCGTACTCGTCTCCCCAAAGCTCTTCAGCGGTAAACACACGATCCACCTCGGCGAACACGATGTCATCACGCGCCTCAAGCACGGCAACCAATTCTTCGGAGGTAAGGGTTTCTGAGGTAACCAGAGAAATGCGGGCACTGCTGCTTTGGGCGACCGCAGAGCGAGACTGCATGCCCCCATCTGCGAAGACAGCGCTCAGCGATGCAGGTGAAACATCCATGAGAGACTCCCACGTGAACGTTTCATCCACCGCAGCAGGATCGATTCCTCGTGCGATACCTTGCTGCGTACATACGAGCGCTCTACCTTCAGCATAAGCAGGCTGCGCAAAAGCAACCGTTGAGAACACCAGAGACAAGCACGCGATAAACGCACCCGCTACAACTAAACGGAATTTCCCCATGCCAGCCCCCATTGCCTCAGTGAGCCAAATCGGCTCTGTAAGGTTCTCTCTAGTGTTAGGTACCTTCCCTGCTAACCCTCCACGCGGATGACGGACGGTTCTTCGCGCAGCACATCATCGAGCTTGGCGATGTCGGCGAGTACGGCACGTACGCTCTTCTCGCGCGCAATGTGCGTCACGTATGTCAAGTCGACGGTACCCGAATCTATCTTTCCACGCTGGATAACAGAATGTACGCTCACGTTGTGATCAGCAAAGACACCAGCCATAGCGGCAAGAACGCCTGAACGATCAGCAACGGCGAAGCGGATGTAGTACTTCGTCTTGAGCTCATCCATGGGAACAAGCGGAAGCTTGTCGGTGCAGGTGCAGCCAACAAAGGGAGCAATTCCTGCTTGGATGTGACGGGCAACTTCCAATACATCGCCCATAACAGCGCTTGCAGCAGGACCAGAACCTGCGCCTTCGCCAAAGAACATGGTTTCGCC
>JAVWLC010000119.1:0-6300 GCA_036638175.1 Raoultibacter sp.
TTCCTCTTTCGACAATTCCGCATAGGTTGGCATCGAAGATCCTTTCACCGTTTAGCCCGATAGATGCTTGAACATAAGGGGCAATACTTTACCTAAATAAAGTATAATCCCAACGTATTGTTCATTATAGGGGAAGAAGCGATTACATGGTTTCCAATGATTTCTGGGTATTGCTTGCAATGCTCATCTACTTCATCGTCGTGGTCGTCATCGGATTCGTATACGCAAAGCGTTCGAATGCTTCGTCGGAGAACTACTTTTTAGGGGGACGCGGTCTTGGGCCGTGGCTCACAGCGCTTTCCGCCGAGGCATCCGATATGTCGGGGTGGCTGCTTATGGGGCTTCCTGGTGTTGCGTACTTCACTGGAGCGTCTGACGCCATGTGGACGGCGATTGGTCTTGCGCTTGGTACGTATCTCAACTGGAAGTTTGTTGCAAAGCGGCTGCGCAAGTATTCCGAGAAAGCAAATAACTCGATCACGATTCCGGACTTTTTCTCGAATCGTTTTCATGACAAGAAGAATATTCTGATGACCATTGCCGCGGTTATCATCCTTTTGTTCTTCTGCATTTATGTTGGTAGCTGTTTTGTGACTTGTGGCAAGTTATTCTCAACGCTATTTGGTCTTGATTATGCAACCATGATGGTACTCGGTGCCCTCATCGTTTTTTTGTATACGTTTGTCGGCGGCTATCTTTCGGTTTGCACAACCGATCTTGTTCAGGGAACACTTATGTTCTTTGCGCTTGCTATCGTGTTTGTTGGCAGCATTGCTTCTGCGGGCGGCATCGATAACACCGTTGCATTCTTGCAGGACATTCCCGGTTTCTTGAGTGGAACCGAGATCGCAACACCAATTGTGGACGCAAGCGGTAATCAGATTATCGAAAACGGTATGCCGCAATTTGGTTTGCCGGGTGAATATGGCATCATCACTATTGTTTCGTGTCTCGCTTGGGGACTGGGCTATTTCGGTATGCCCCAGGTGCTGGTTCGCTTCATGAGCGTACGCCATTCAAACGAGATCACTAAATCGCGCATTATCGCAGTGACGTGGTGTGTGGTATCGCTCTTCTGTGCGGTCTGCATCGGTTTGATTGGTCGCGCAGTGCTGCCGACTGAATTCTTGACGCAGTCTTCTGCCGAAAACGTTTTCATCGTGTTGTCGCAGATATTGTTACCTGCGTTCATTTGCGGTCTTGTTGTTTCTGGCATTTTTGCGGCCTCGATGAGTTCGTCATCTTCGTATCTGTTGATTTCAGGATCTGCTGTTGCTACCAACATCTTCAAGGGTCTCATTAAGAAGGATGCAACCGATCGCCAGGTTATGATCGTTGCTCGTTTGACGCTTGTGGCGGTGCTCATGTTTGGTATTGCGATCGCTATCGACGAGAATTCGTCGATATTCGGCGTCGTATCGTATGCGTGGGCTGGATTTGGCGCCTCGTTTGGTCCGTTGATGCTTATGTGCCTGTATTGGCGCCGCACCAATCTCGCAGGTGCGATTGCGGGTATGGTTACGGGAGCGCTAACCGTGCTTGTGTGGCATAGCTTCATCAAGCCTCTCGGTGGTATTTTTGGTGTCTATGAATTGCTCCCTGCGTTTATTTTGGCACTTGCCGCCATCGTGGTGGTATCGCTACTTACGAAGGAGCCTTCAAAAGAGGTTACCGAAGAATTTGATACATACATGGAGCTCGAGGTGTAAACCTGCTCATGGGTGCGCGCGGATGCGCACTGCTGCTTAAACTCTATATGCGGGCCGTCATGGAAACCATGACGGCCCGTTTGCTATTGAACCTAGTGCAATCCTATGCGAAAGTCTGTTGACCAGATTGGTCAACAGTGATACATTCAATTCTGTTGACTCGATTGGTCAATGATTGCCTACTCCAATCACATTCCGGAATCTGATTGGACAGCAATGGTAACCAGCTAGCCCAAATAGTCCCTTGTGGACACGAGGAGGACTATGAACGAGAAGTTTTTTGATCTGTCTGAAGAAAAACGAAACGCCATCATAAACGCGGGTTTTTCTGTATTTTCGCAAAGCGAGTACCGTCATGCAACTACCGACGAAATCGTCAAGAGGGCTGGTATATCGAAAGGGCTTTTGTTTCATTACTTTGGAAACAAGAAGAACTTCTACGTGTATCTCTACGACTACGCTATAGCGTTTCTCGTCGAGCACACAAGCGAGCTTTATGACTACAAAGAAACAGATTTTTTCGACAGCTTTGCAAGCGCACAGATGAGCAAAATGAAAGTCCTCAAGGAACACCCGGATGTCGTTCAATTTCTTGTTAAAGCTTACCTTGATGGTGCCCATGAAGCTGGGACGGAGATTGACACGAACTTCCAAGCTGTACTCGAACAGACCTCTGCGAGTTTTTTGAGCAGGGTTGACGCTTCGAAATTCAAGGATGGGATTTCGGTATCGCAGGCGCTTGATGTTGTGATTTGGATGTCTGAGGGCTACATGCGCAGTAGAACACCTGAGCAACTTAAAGATCTCGAGGCAGTCAACAGTGAATTTATGCGCTACCTCGACATTCTGAAGCAACAGTTTTATAAGGAGGAATACCTATGAGTGATACGGTTATTGAAACAAAGGAGTTGACGAAGCGCTACGGCAAGGCTCGCGGCATCACTGATGTCAATCTCTGTGTCCCGCGTGGCGACATCTTTGGGTTCATTGGACCTAATGGTGCAGGCAAAAGCACATGTATTCGCACGCTTCTTGGTCTCATTAAGGCAACGTCAGGAGAAGCGTACGTGCTCGGCAAACCGTGCGGGCCTTCGGCTAAAGAATTGCTTGCTGATGTGGGGTACATGCCTTCGGAAGCGCAGTTTTACCACGGTATGAAAGTGAAGGATATCATCGCATTTTCAGCACGCCTGCGAAAAAAAGATTGCGCGGCGGAAGCAAAGCGCCTCTGCGATCGCTTGGGCCTTGATCCTAAGCGGAAGATTCAAGACCTATCGTTGGGTAATCGCAAAAAAGTGAGTATCGTGTGCGCCATGCAACACGAGCCCGAGCTCTACATTATGGACGAGCCGACCAGTGGTCTTGACCCGCTTGTCCAACGTGAGTTTTTTGCCCTGCTCACCGAACGTAAAGCGGCTGGTGCGACCATTATGCTTTCTTCACATGTTCTTTCTGAAGTACAGCGCTATTGCGATCATGCGGCAATTATTCGCGAAGGCCAAATCATTGCAGAGGGGACCGTCGAGGAGCTTTCTGCTTCCACAGCACGCAAAGTACACGTCCAGGGAGTGACGACGGTGCCAACGCTTGAGGGTGTCCGCAAAGCTGAACACAATCTCGACGGAATTGATTTTCTGTATCAGGGCGATATGCGAAACCTTGTGGATTGGCTTGCGTCCACAACGTTTTCCGACGTGACAATCGAAGAGCCCGATATCGAAGAGGTGTTCATGCACTTCTACACCGATGATGCGAAAGGTGGTGAGGTGCGATGACTATTTTCATGCATGAATTGAAGCAGAATGCAAAGATGATTGCCATTTGGGCGATCGCAATCGGTGGAATGATCGTACTTTGTATGGCGTTATTCCCCGAAATGGAAAAGCAATCGGAGGATCTCAACGCGGCGTTCGCTAGCATGGGTGTTTTTACCGAGGCGTTCGGTATGGACAAAATCAGCATCGCTGATCCGATGGGATTTTTCGGTTTGGAAGGCGGCAATATCTTAGGGATTGGCGGCGCCTTCTTCGCAGCATATCTCGGCATTAGAATGCTTTCGAAGGAAGAGACCGAGCATACGGCTGAGTTCTTGCTGACTCATCCCTTGAGTCGATTCGGGGTTGTCTTGCAGAAGCTAGCCGCCGTTGTTGCGGGCATCGTGGTGCTTAATGCGGTTTGCGTGCTGTGTTCGATTGGTTCGTTTGCGATGATTGGCGAAACGCCTGAATGGGATGCATTCTGGTTGTTCTTTGCAGCGCAAGTAATTATGCAACTTGAGATTGCGTTTCTCTGCTTTGCTGTTTCGGCGGTGCTTGGGAGGGGGAGTGTTGGCGTTGGTCTTGGTTTTGCTGCCATCCTCTACTTCCTCAACATCGTTGCTAATTTGAGCGATGCAGCCGATCCCTTGCGCTATATTACGCCGTTTGCCTACGCGGATGCGGCAAACATTATTGCCGATGCGTCTCTTGATGGAGCTCTTATCGCATGTGGCATAGCATATGGCATCGTTGCCCTCATCATTGCGTTTGCGGTATACACCCGGAAAGATATTGCGGTGTAGTACTGCAGTACATGCGGTGTCAGCTCAATCACATTTCAAGATGCGGTTTGAGATTTGCATGATTGTACGTTAGATGTACCTTGTCCCGTTTTTGCGAAGACAAGGTACATCTTTTAGTAAGTGACCTTTGCAAGAGCGTTCTTGATTTTGCTATACGCTTCCACCAGCTCAGGTAATCGCATGCGCGCGTTTGCGGGGCTTGTAGAGGGAAGGGCTGTGAAAGGGAGTCGTTCCAGCAATGGCTTGTTGAACCTTCGGTAGAGCGCTGCTGCCTTCGCGCCTGTTGTAAACACAGCGTGTATCGGCGCACCATCAAGAACAACGGTGAGATCGTTGGGCACAGGATTTATGATGCTCGCGTCTGAAGCGCCTTCGATGTCGCAAGAGGCAAGTACGTCCCAAAGTGCTATATGGTGTGCAAGCAAAAACGCCGTGCGTTCTTCTTTGGTGATCGGCTCCGACTCATCGAATAACCCACCCAACACTTTCCAGAATCTGTTTTGCGGGTGACCGTAGTAAAACCCGATCTCGCGCGACACAGGCGAAGGCATAGTTCCGAGTACGAGCACCCGTGACTGTTCGTTAAAGATTGGTGCGAGGGGGTGTTCGATATGGGCTGCCGCTCGCACACTGCCCACTTCCTCAAAAGGAATACAACCATCGGTAGTATTCGCGCTCTTTGAGCAGTCGATTGCCATCATAAGCCTTCTGTCTATTCTGCGAGTGTTTCACGTGAAACATTTGTTCGTTTTTATTCGTAGAAGCATGAACTTCTGATCCGCGATGGAAACCAAACATAACATCACAGTGAGTATAATGCCATGAACGGTTGGTGGGCATCTTTTTTTGTTCGCCCTACTATAGAAACCAAGGAGTATGAAAAACATGATCGGTACGAACATTCAGATTCGCCGCAGGGCGTGTGATCTCACGCAGGAGCGGTTGGCGGAGATGCTTGGAGTTTCTCGGCAGACCATTGCGAACTGGGAGAGTGGCGAAACGGCGCCCGATCTCGCCAACGGTGCTGCACTTGCAGAAGCGCTTGAGGTGTCGCTTGATGACCTAGTTGGTTATGACGGCATGAACACGGGGCTTCCTGTTCCGCCTCGTGGCAAGCACCTTTTCGGAACGGTGACAGTTGGCGAACGCGGGCAAATTGTCATTCCCAAGCAAGCACGTGACGTCTTCGGTATCGAAGCGGGGGATTCGCTTCTTGTCCTCGGTGACGAGGAGCAGGGGATTGCAATCATAAAAGCCGACGATTACCTCGAGCGCATTGCGCAGCTTGTCGACCAAGCGAAAGGGAATGTAAAAGCAGGTTCGTAAACGGCGCGTTCTGCCCAAACGCATCTGCAGAAAGGAAGCACGATGACGCAGATGAAAGATGAGTAGACATTCAGTCGAAAAAGGAGAATCGCCATGGTGGTTGGAATTGTAATTGTGGCGGTGCTCATTGGCATTGCTGTTGCCTTGGCGTTGTATGTCGACAACAACCGAAATGGGGAAACGCGTCTCATCGAGAAAGCATACGCAGCAGGTTTCATCGAAAAGCATACAGAAATCGATGGGGCAACCATGAATTACGCGGAGGGTCCCGACAATGGGCCTGCCTTACTTCTGATTCATGGCCAGACTTCGGAATGGGAAGACTACGCGCGCGTGCTCCCTGATCTCGCAAAAACCTACCATGTGTTCGCCATTGATTGCTTTGGTCACGGCGAATCGGCTCATGATCCTGCGCTCTATACGTGCGCCACGCAAGGCCAAGCCTGTATATCGTTTGCAAGCGAAGTGATTGGCGGAGACTATCTTGTGTCAGGCCTTTCTTCTGGGGGCATTATTGCAGCCTGGATTGCCGCCAATGATCCCGATCGCGTTCAAGCTTGTGTACTTGAAGATCCGCCACTGTTTCGCGTAACTCCTGAGCAGATGCAAGAAGCCCCTGGTACTTTTGTATGGCGCGATGGATTCGAGATTACTCACAACTATCTCGCGCAGGATGAAATTGATGATCTGGCAGTCTCGTATGCC
>JAVWLC010000119.1:6310-7170 GCA_036638175.1 Raoultibacter sp.
CAGCATAGTTATCTCTTTTCGCTCTTCGGAGGACTCCAGAACAAAATTGCCGAATGGACCGAACAAGAGCGCGCAACAAACCCCGACGCCCACTTGACGCTTGCTTGGGTCCCGCACGATTGGGTGCGCGGCATGTATTATTACGACGACTTCGATCCTCGTTTTAGCGAAACGTTTTACCAGGGCGCGTGGCTTGCGGGAGTCGACCAAGACCAGATAATCTCAACAATCACCTGTCCGACGATCTATCTCAAGGCCGAAACGCAATATGGTGAAGATGGCACTCTTTTTGCGGCGAATTCCGACGAAGATGCAGCGCGGGTAAAAAATTCCATTCAGAATTGCGAAATGATCACGATTAAATCAGGCCACGACATTCACTACGAACACCCCGATACATTTATCGAGGCCATCAATCGTGCGGCGAGCAGCTATGGTAATTCGTAGTGCTGATGCCAAAGAAGACGTGTGCTCACCTTTATACACCTTTATACCTAAGAATTCTTTTGATATGGAGAAACTGGGGTCTTTCTAATTCTTATCAGACGTATTATTATATCCCGCGAGCCAAACGCCGTTTGGTTCAATAGTACGCGTAGGTATCGCTTAAAGGTCTTTTCCAGCACCTTCCGAATAAATGCGTTAGCAACAAACGGAGGAATGGTGGAGATACGCCCGGGGGCGTGTAAACCGTTGACACTCGACTTTTCCTAGCGTATTATTCATCTGCTCGCGCGTTGCGCCTCTGCAAAGCGCGCTGGCAGGCAGCTTGATAAATACACATGAGTTGAGCAACCTTTTGGGAGTGTGCCCGAGTGGTTAAAGGGGACGGGCTGTAAACCCGTTAGCTTTGCTTACCT
>JAVWLC010000120.1:0-7107 GCA_036638175.1 Raoultibacter sp.
CAACGAGGGGCGAGCGGCTTTGCGGCAATGGAGCCTGCGGTTCCGTCTCAGCCTGCTGATAAAAAGGGAAGCGTTCTTAGTGGATGGTATACGGAGCCTGATGGAAAAGGTTCTGTTTGGAGCTTCGCAAATCTTGTTACCACCAGTGCGACACTGTATGCGCGATGGACTTACACCGTAGCCTTTGATGCAAATGGCGGTACGCCAACCCCTGCCGTTCAAAACATTGATCCTGGGGGGAATATTACTAAGCCGTCGAGTCCTCAACGTGAGGGCTACAACTTCCGTTTTTGGACTACGGTAAAAGATGATCCCGAAACAAAGTATAACTTTGCTTCTCCAGTAAATGCCGCGGGTATTCTTTTCGCATATTGGGATCGAGTTGAATGTACTGCTACGTATTATCCAAATAATGGGACAGATACTTTTCAGAAAACTGTGTTGTACGGTGAGTCTTACCCTGAGCCTTCGGGGCTTACAAAAGAAGGGTATTTCCTTACTGGGTGGTATGAAGATGTTGCACTATTGGTGCCGCATGACTTCTCATCTCCTGCGCATGGAAGCCTTGAGCTTTGGGCAAAGTGGGAACCCAATCCATACATAGTACGATTCAACGCAAACTGGGGTACCGATAAAGACGTTGATCAGAGCATGATCTTTGATACAGCAGTGCAGCTTAATCCAAACTCGTTTGCCCGTTTGGGCTATGAATTTACGGGATGGAATACATCTGTTGATGGAACGGGTTTTGCTTATAGCGATGGTCAAGAGGTAAAGAATCTCACTTCGAAGCGCAACGGCATTGTCAAGCTTTATGCGCAATGGAAAGGGGAGGCTTATTCGGTCTTATTTGATGGCAATGGGTCTAATGAGGGCGTCATGGAGACGCAAACATTCTATTTCGGGCAGTATTCTGCGCTTTCTAAAAACAGCTTTAGGAAAACTGGTTTTACTTTTACTGGTTGGAATACTAAAGCGGATGGTTCAGGCGTGCCTTATGGGGATCTTGAACGCGTGACAGATCTTGCCCCAGTCGATCTTAAGACAGTAACAATGTATGCTCAATGGAAAGAAACGTATAACGTCACTGTACCTGTTGGACCTACGATACAGATTGATGCGCAGGGTGCAGTTACAGAAGATACTACGACTTTCTTCTCAAATAACGGACCAACGCAGGTATCAATTGTTGCTGCAGGTGTTTCAGTGCTTCCTGGGGCTTCGCAAATCTTCTCGCAACCACAAAACATCGAGCTTGTCATGGCCTCCAAAAACGATAACCGACTAAAGGTATCGGCTTTTCTTGAGGATGGATCATTTGGCTATTGCAGGATTCCCATTTCGGGGTCATCGAAGCTGCCTGTAATCTTCTCGCTTGATCTACGTGGGTCGACAGTTTCCTACTCCATGTCAGAGCTCGAGGTTGCCTCTCTTGCGTATACATTTGAGGTGGCATAATGGATTCGATTAACGTGAATAAAACAACATCAAATGAAGTGTCACCAAAGAGTACTCCTGTTCGCTGCGAGTATTCCGTTGATCAAAAACTTGCTGCCGTTTTGTCTGTTACGGAAGATGGTTTGACATA
Source organism: Raoultibacter sp. (assembly GCA_036638175.1). Classification (GTDB taxonomy): domain Bacteria; phylum Actinomycetota; class Coriobacteriia; order Coriobacteriales; family Eggerthellaceae; genus Raoultibacter. Next base: position 1,589 of record JAVWLC010000120.1, read on the forward strand.
TAAAGCAGCTGCAAAAGAGCACGATATTGCATCAGTGTCTACGTTGAAAAAGTGGCTCATCGCTTATCGTAGAGAAGGAGAATCCGCCTTGCAGCCTAAACCGATGGGACGGCCTAAAGGCATTCATACTCCAGCGCCGCGTAGCATGGTTGGTATTGATGAGATGCTTTTGCGTATGGAAAATGGAAGATTATTTCGCAAACTTGGAAGATAATGGGCGGCTTACAAGAGATTGCACCATCGGCTGAAGATGATTTTGAAGCCACATAAGACCTCTCGTGGATTTTGACTGCTAGAAGCTTATGGGTTGGCTCTATCGTGCAGAGCGGTTGCCATAAGTCTCAGCCTGATTGGCGTAAAGTCTTCGGGAAAGAGGGATTTCACGTAGTGTGCGAGCTGTGCAGGGGTATCTTCCGTATCCCTGCACATCCACAGCCGTATGTAGTTGTAGATCCCGCCAACATGGAAGCAGAGGTGATAGCGCTCTTCAAGGGGCGCTTCACTCATTCCAGAGGCACTGTCGAAACTATGTTGCAGCGAATCAAGCAGCAAATCTCCGAGGTTGTTCTTAAGCAGTGCTTCAAACACTGCCTTATTCGCTTTGAAAGTCTTAAACAGCGCGAGCATGTAGTCTTCGAAAGTGTACTGTTTCGAAGCGACAAAAGACGTAAGGTACTCGTCCATGATGAGTGCAATTCTGTGCGTAACAAGCTCTTCCTTTGACAGAATATTTCGATAATACGTCGAACGCTCAACATGGGCTTCCGCACACAGTACTGAGACGGATATCTGAGAATAAGGAGTACCTTTCATCAGCGTAAACAGCGCAAAAGCAAGCTTATCTTTTGTTTGACTACGTACAGCCATAGCGGTCCCTTCAAGTTGATTGCAGGTCTTATCATAATGCAACAAAAGAATTAAAAGTGTTGCAAATAACTTGATTTTCTTTGCGCAACCAACCCAGGGTGGGCACAATAAGTGCGAACGAAATTCCACCAAAGGAGAAATCATGACTTATGAAATGAGAAGAAAAGACCGCGAGCTGAGCGAGGATCAAGCAAGGGAAATAATCGAAAACGGGAAATATGGCGTGCTGAGCACGGTTGGCACAGATGGCTACCCCTATGGCGTGCCTGTTCACTATGCGTGCATTGATGGAAAGATATGCTTCCACTCTACAGCAGGAGATAGTCGCAAGGCAGACAACTTTGCACACTGCGAGCACGTATCCTTTACCGTACTTGAGATGGACGATGACATTAAGGGAAGAAGTGCGATTGCGTTTGGCGTAATTGAGAAGGCTCCAGAGCAAAAGGAAGCCATCGTGTCTGCCATCGTTGAGAAGTTTGTGCCCGAGTTTGCATGGGAAAGAGCGAAGACGGGAATCAAATCATCTCTTCCGGCACTTGAGGCGTACGCTTTATCCATTGATTGCGTAAGTGGTAAGTGGATCGATAAGCCCGAGGGCAGGTAGACGACTTCAGGGGACTAGTAGCTTAAAAGGGTCTAGCCGAGAAATGCCGCCATATAAATGGGATAGTAGGTAACTTTGTCTTCGGTAAAAACATTGCTTGCGCAGAGCACGAAAGCTTCATCGATTCCGTAGTTAATTGTATTGAGCACGTTTGTCAGGGCGCTATGTCGTTTGTAGGATTTCCCTGATTTAACTTCCACGGGGAGTACTTTGCCCTTAAGTTCAACAACGAAGTCGAGCTCACCGGCTTTTCTGTTACGGAAAAAATACACCCCTACACCATGTGCTTGTAATTCCTGCGCAACCGCATTTTCGTAAATCGATCCGTAATTAATGTTTGTGTCGGTAGCTAGAATGCTGCGTGCAGAGTCAATGCCGCAAGCGGCAGACAAAAGCCCTACATCGTTCATGAAAAGCTTGAAGAAACTCCGATCCTCGACGAGTTTGAGGGGTCGTTTTAGCTCACGTACGTTGCGTACAGGCAATGCAACTCCTGCATCAATGAGCCATAAAAAGCTGTCTTTATATCGCTCGTAAGTACCTTTTGGGGAAAGGCTCGAAAAGTTGAATCGCTTCGATTGGGAATCGAGCTGTGAAGGCATCTGATCGAATATTTCTTTGATCGACAGGCGCGCAATTTTCTCAGCGTATTTTGAGATGTCGTAGCGATACAGTCTCAGGATGTCTGCCTGTAGCTCGTGTACGCGTGCGATGTTTTGACTGTTAGTAAACTCTGCAACAGCCTGTGGCATGCCGCCGACTACAAGATACCAATGAAACAGTGTGGTCAACCGTAGATGGACTGCTTCGAAAACTGATCGCTTTTCGATGAAAGCTGCTTTTGCCTCATCCCAAGCATCTGTACCCACGTTGTTTGCCCAACAGAATTCTTCGAAATCAAGTGGATACATATCGACGATGTGAAGATAGCCTATTGGTGCCGAGCGCAGATCCTCAAGTTCGATACCGAGGAATGACCCTGAAAGGATGTAGTCAAACCCCTTGCGCTGCACGAGGTGTTTGACGAGTGTCAGGGCCTCGTTACATTGTTGTACTTCGTCGATGAAGATAACGGTTTCGTTGGGGATCATTTCTGATCCTGCAAAAGCAGAAATAGCCATGAAGAGCTCCTGGGAGCTACGAGAAGTATTCATAGCTTGCAGGACATCTGCTTGGTCTATAAGATCAAACTTAATTACATGTTTATAGGTGTCGCGAGCAAACTGTTCGAGAAGGTAGGTCTTGCCAACCTGACGTGCTCCCGTTACAAGCATTGCTTGATCAGAGCCCAGTTCTTTCCATTTTTTTGAATGCTTCAAGAGCTTTTCTCTTTAGCATAGACTGCTCCTAACGCGACATTGCAACCCATATATTACTCGAAAAAGCGACTTTGCAAACCAAAAAAACTGCCTTTTAAGGGACTTTGCAAACTTAGCAAAATTTTTCTTCAGACGCGCAGCATCAGAGGCACGTTGCTCTACTTTTTACTGGTTAGATTATTCAGCAAAGTTTGTAATTCGCGTTTACTGTGGATTCCTAGCTTTTGGTAGAGGTTGCTAGTATGCCTTTTTACGGTATGCGGAGAGAGGAACAGTGCTTCGGCAATCTGATCTCGGCTTTGTCCTTTAGCAAGGTGGCACGCAATTTCGGTTTCTCGCTCAGTTAGGCCATATGGTTCGCTGCATGCTTTGCAGAGGTTTTCGATGGTCGTGTGGTCTTCGATTTCAGGCAGTGTGTTGCTAAGCTCAAAAAATAATGCTTTCATATCTCGATTTTGCGAATCGGCGCAAAATACTACAACAAAAATCACGAGTGTAAGCAAAATAAGTGCAGCTGAGGCCGAAAGTCCGATGCCAAAGAATCGAAATGCCAAAGCACTAACAAAGAAGAAAGCACAATACAAAGATCGTCCCAAACTGGTAACAACAGCTGGATTGAATGCATGCTTTCCTGCAAAATCGAGCAACACAGCCCAAATAAGTGTCCAGATTGCATCAATGAATCCCATCGCGATAAAATCGCCCATTCCGAGGCTGATTCCTGATACCTCGAGCAAGAGTGCTGCACAAAGTGCGAGCAGCACGAATTTCCATAAGATGCCAAAATTGAATCCTTTACCGAACATGAAGACCCAGGCGAATAGCAGGAAAGAGACGAGTAGTCTCATTCCTTGCCAAGTCAAGTAATCGGACAAGGGAACGGTCTCGCCGATGTTGAGCATAACGATGAGCGCAGAGCCTACGAAGCTAAACGTTGCAATACAAATACCTAGCTTGATGAGAAATGGGCGTGTTTGTGGGTTAACGACTACCGAGATCGGCTTAGGGGGCAATGGTCCTTTCTCTGACCAGACCTCACCAGATAGCTTTCTCATGGCAACAAGGTTAACTAAAGGAAGAAGCAGAATGATTGCTGATGAGGCTATATCGGGTAGACCATGAAGAAAGGTTTTTGCAATGGGGGACAGCATCCCGTTGATGCAAAGTATTGCAATAATATTAAACGGCCCTGTCCATCCCATCGAAGCTCCCCATCGAAGATATTCCCATGAGGCAAATAGGCCGCCGAGGATCGAAGCAAGTATGAAGCGCACTTCAGGTGAGATACTCTCGCTAGGAATTGCGATAACGAGCACTGCGGCAATAGCTGCGGCAGTTGCGATGAGGTCGCCAGTAGGATTTGGGGCGGCTTTTGGTTTTCGAATCATAAAATATAGTGCGAAGATAAGTGAAGCAACAGCTTGGACTCCGAATATAGCTTGCCATCCAAGCGCATCGGTAAGTGGGCTTTCTATTCTTCCGATGTGATCAAGCAGCCACCACCAGGTGGTACACGCTGTCCATATGCCGAAGTAGTACCACTTCGGGTGCGAAAGCATTGAGCTGCACTCTACGCGTTCGGAAAAACGACTTTTGAAAGACATTCGCATCCCACCTCCTAGCATCCCCTTCGCAGTATACGTGAACGAAGGCTGGTTGTGCCGCTATTCTCGTTCGCCTTTCCGTGCTCTCTAATTAGCCCAAAAAACTAAGGTAACGCTTAAAACAGGGCTTTGAAAAGGTCTTTTGCTAAATGTGATACTACGCAACTCGATTCGATATCTAGATGGATCTAAATATGGCCCAAAAAGGGCCATGGGTGTTTTCAGGAAATGGCCTCGTTTGACCCTTGGTATGAAAAAGCATTTCTCGCATCATGCTGAATCGACAAGGAGCTCGGGCTCGTTTGCTCCAAAGGAGGACCGATTAGAGCGGAGGTTCATGGGGAATGAATTGAGTTAAGGGTATGAGTCGGTATACATGTTAGGGGAATCACTATGACGGTAAAAAAGATGTGCGTAGCGGCTTGCTTTGTGGTCGTTTTTCTGCCGATGGTTCTTGGCGGATGTGCGTCTCAGGGTAAGTCGGGCAGTGACTCGGCGAACGATGGCGCCGAGTTGACAGCATGGTCGCTCGAAACCGATTGCTCAGTTTGCCATGCTGTCGAGAGCGCATCTGCTGACGACAGTGCTTGTTTATATAACCTGCACTCGGATACAGCATGCGGTACATGTCACAACAGTACAAAGCTTGAGACTTTACACGCAAAAGCCTCTGAAGAGGTGCCGAGCGAACTTCGGGCAACGTCGGTTGGGAGTGACAGCTGTTTAAGTTGCCACGATAGGAATGACCTTGCTCGTAAGACTGCTGGTAGCGCGGCGCTCACCGACAAAAACGGCAAAGTTGTCAATCCTCACGATCTGCCAGCGGTTGTGGATCACGAGAAGATTGAATGCTCAAGCTGCCATACCATGCACGCTCCTGCGGCAGAAGATGTACTTCAAAAGCGAGCTGCAGATAAATGCACTGGTTGTCATCATGCCGAAGTGTACGAGTGCGGTACGTGTCATTAATGCGTGTCATTAACAACAATAAGTTGAAGAGTTGTTCGCTCGCAGGAGCGAACGGAGGGAGTCTGTCATGGAATTAACCAGAAGGAATTTTGTCATGGGAGCCGCTGCGCTTGGCGGAATCATTTCGGGTGGTGCGCTGGTGAGCTCGTGTGC
>JAVWLC010000121.1:0-7050 GCA_036638175.1 Raoultibacter sp.
TGTTGCTCGTCAACCCCGTTGTGACCGCCGACGACATCGCAGCTTACAAGCCAGTCAAAAAGAAGAAGTCCGAGGTTTCCAAGGGCGGCTCAAAGAAGGCTGTTGCTAAAGCTGAGCGCCAGAAGGCTGTAGAAACTGCAGCTAAAGAAAAGGCAAAACGTCGCACTGAGACCGAAAAGTCCCAGAAGGCTGCTGCCAAGAAGAAGGCTGACGCCGAAGCTAAAGAGGCCGCTGAAGCCGCTAAGGCTGAAGCTGCTGCCGAGGCTCCTGCTGAAGAAGCCGCCGAGTAGTTTGCCGCTTGAACCTATCCGGTTCATCTGCATATCAAGTGGAAAAAGGCCCTCAAGGGCCTTTTTCGCGTGCCTCTATTAAATTTGTAACTAGGCTAGGTTACGCGCGACGGGTAACAGCAAGCACCCAGTCAAGGAACGCAACGTCAGGATCAGTGCCACTTTTCATTGCACGTTCCGTATCACGAGCCACGATGATCGAGCGACGAAGCTCTTCTGCCGTAAAGTTCCGTGCCCACATGAGGTGATTCTTTACTCTCCAATCAGGCATTCTGAGCGTAACAGCAAGACTGCGCTCCGCCCCACGCGCTGCAAGCGAATGTGCGCAAATGAGCTCACGGAGTCGACTCACACACATCGAAAGCAATGCGTGAGGGCTCGCTGAATCCATGCGCGATAGCAATAAGATACATTTTTTCTGATTGCGACCCGCAAACGCATCAACAAACTCCCAAGGCTTTACCTCAGCGGTTCTGCTGACAAGATCAACAATCTCATGCTCGTTGACAGCATCATTACCACGATGCGACAAAGCAACCTTTTTGAGCTCATTATTGAGATGTACGGTATCTTCGCCAACAAGCTCGATAAGCTTTTCAGCAGCACTCTCTGTGAGCGTAATGCCATGCCCAACTGCCATAGAACGAACCGTTTTTGGTAACTCAAAGCGCTTAAGGGGTGCGCAATCAATGATGGCCGTTTTGCCGTGTGCTGCCACCGCTTTGTAGAGACGCGTATTCTTTGCAAGTTTTTCAGCCACGAGAGCAAGCACTGTTGTCTCTGAAGGGTCTGACAGATACGCCACAAGAGGCTCTGAATCAGCTTTTTTGAGTTTATCTGCCGAGCTCACGAGAACAAGTCGTGCTTCGCTAGCAAAGGGTAGCGTATTGCACGCAGCCACGATATCGCCACCTGAAGCACGTTCGCCATCAAACTCATCGGAGTTAAACGAGAGGTCGCCAAGTTTTTCAATACGCGCCTTCAGGCGCTTGAGCACCGTTTCGCGTTTAAGGGTGTCTTCGCCATTGATCAGATAGACCGCAAGCAAGGTATCTTTGTTTTCTGTAGCCATACCGCCATTTTAACGCAGAGTCCCAACCGTGATGCTCTCCGTAGTCATTTTGCACACAACATCCCCCTTCTGGTCGGTTCTTTCGATCACGCTTCCAACCGACTCAAGAACATCGAGGGTTTGTGAAGCTGGATGGCCGTAGCGATTGTTCTCCCCTGCGCTCACCAACGAAATCGATGGAGTTAGTACCTGAGCAGTTTTTTCATCAATGGCCGCCTTTGATCCGTGATGACCAACTTTGTATAGATCTATATTTCCTAAACGATTTGCCTCGACCATGGCAACCAGCTGCTCGTTTTCAGCATCACCACACAGCAAGCCCGTCCATTCGGCGGCTCCGTTTCCATCGAAATCACTTCGCATAAGCAACGTTAGGCTATCACCATTGCCGCCTTCATCATGAAACATATCAGGCCAAATAACCTCAAGAGTAAGCGCACCTACCGACAACGTATCACCCACAGCAAGCCCCTCAAGCGCTTGCTCGCCCACCGTTGCTGAGACTGAGTGCTTCAGCTCGGAGCAGGCATCACATGGGCAGGTCAGAAGGTCTTCCGCAACGCAAACGGTTCCAATGCGAACAATGCCTTTGAGTGCGGGCAAAGATCCACAGTGATCATCATCGGGGTGCGTCACAACAAGAGCATCGAGCGAGAACACACCGTTTCGAGCAAGTGCCTCAAGCAGTTTCGCGTCTTGGTTTCCCGTGTCGATCAGAATGGTGGCACCACGACTCCGTACTATGATCGCATCGCCCTGACCCACATCAAGCATAATCACCTCATCTCCTGCAGGACGCGGAAGCACGATACAAAACGCGAGTAAAAAGGCACTCGCCAAAGCAACAAGTAATCTCAAGGTTTTGCGCGAGGGATGGGGCCACGTTGCCCAAATAATAGCCGAAAGAGCCGCACTCACAGCAAGGGCTGGTCCCAGTTCAAGAGAGCACGGAATTGCGGCACAGGGAATTGCCGCAAGAAGCGCGATACCCTCACAAAAGCCCTGAGCTCCCAAACAGGTCTCGCGCCATGATGCAGAGGATCGAAAGTGCCAGTCCACCGCCACAGAATAAGGCGAAAAACGGCGTTGTGACGATATTCGAAAGAGGTGATACCAAAGGCAGCTGTGAAAAGATCGATGCAGAAAGCGGCATGGTAACCATGCCCGATGCAGCAGTGAGCGCCACTGGCTCATTAACGAACGAGAGTCGTTTTGCAAACAACCGCTCGCACCATTGTCGAAATAAACCACCGAACGCCACAATGCCGAAGGTCGCAAGCGCCGAAAGGGCAAACGAAACCGAAACAGCAGCCTCGGGCGAAGCAAGCAAGATACCACACGCGCAGACCGAAAGCGCCGCAAGAGCCGATGAACGGCGGCGTGCAAACAACGCCCCTAACGCCACCGCTGTCATAATGGCAGCTCTGATGCCAGAAATTGGCATCCCAGCACACACGAGGTAGGCCACAATAAACCCTGCCTGCAAAACCACCACAAACTTCCGAGGAATGCGAAGAAACCCCAACAGGGCACCAATAAGAGCACAGACTATAGAGGTATGAGCTCCAGACACCGCAACAACATGAGCAAGGCCGACCGTTTTGACCTGTTGATAGAAATCATCTTGATCAAGCTTTGAGCGATCGCCAAATACTATTGCCCGGAGAAATGCCGCGCCTGATCCCTCATAAGCATCATACAGGCCAATGCCTGCTTTTCTAAAACTTGCAAGTGCACCAACAACCCCCTCCTCTTGCAAGCCCCCAATTCGATCAACCGTCGCAACAACAGCAACACCTTTCTGCCGATACAAAGCACGCGAAGCCTCGGAAGGTTCAGAAAACCGCGCTCGCGCTTCGAAGATGTCACCATAGCGAAGAATGCCCACTTCCGCGGGATAACGCACGCTGACCTCGATTGATGCCCCATCATCAAGCGTTATTTTTGCTATACAAGAAGCCCCAAAATCCCCCAGTCTTCCGTCTTCCGTGACTTCGAATTTACACACGCCTCCCGGCTGATCAAGCACTGCTTGGGCATCATGAATAACGAGGGCTGCCCGAACCATCCCGCTTGCACATCCTACGCAGCAGCCCAATACAACAAGCATCACTACGCGAGCCGCTGCTTTTCGGCATATCAGTAGCACCCCTATAGCAAAAGAGATACAACAACCTGCAGCAATTCCTCCTGTAATACACCAACCAATTTCCTGGTCAGCCGCGACCGTGTAGGCAAGCCCCGTTGCTGCCCACAAAGCAACCGCAAAGGGCACCAAAGGAGGAAACGCCGGTCGCAACGATTGCGGCTCCTCACCTGCTTCCCAACCAAGAATCATGATCAGCCAACACAAATCGAATCAACAAGTGAGGCATACTTCTTTTCACCAATCCCCGACACACGTTGCAAATCCTCAATCGTGGCGAAAGGACCATTCGCTTCCCTATCAGCAATTATTTTTTGCGCCGTTGATGGACCAATACCGGGAAGTGAATCGAGTGCAGTAACATCCGCGGTATTGATATTCACCTTGCCACCCACCTGAACAGCTGCCCCGCCCCCTAACGCACCTCCACCCGATACTCCCACCCCAGGTCCACCAGAAGCGGCAGCTTGCGCTTCTTCGAGTGTTGGCACAATAATCTGCTCGCCATCAGCTACAACGCGTGCAAGATTGATTGCTGTAGTGCTCGCGCCCTCAGCAAAGCCACCAGCAGCATCAATGACTGCTTGCACCCTGCTGCCTTCGGCTACAGAATACATTCCCGGTGAAACAACAGCGCCCGTCACATGAATACATACTTCTGCGACAGGAGTCTCAGCATCATGATCGGTTTGTTCGGTGGTTTCGACTTGTGTCGTATCATCTCGAACAATCTCCGTTCGAGATGAGGTCATTAACCCTGCCACACTTTGAATAATGAGAACCACGGCAATGAGCGCAGCAATGATAACGCCGATGAGGGCGGGAGTTTTTATTTCACTTAAATGAAGTTTTGCGCGCAGCGATTCAGCACTATCAGTAAACGACATAGGGCACTCCAAGCTTTTGATTGACAGCAAAAGCTTAGCTGTGTGACCTTTCACTTTGGAGAGAAAAAGCCTACCGCACGCCAACGCGATCCGACCGTTCCGTGCCTCAGAACCTTACACGGTTCCATCCTGAGGTTAGACCCAATCTTACACACATCCAACCAGAAACTAACATCGTTTCTCGCTATTGAAATATGCGCCTTTGACCTGAGGTTTCAGCAAGAGCATTCCGCACGCGTGAGCGCACAGGACTGTAAACTCAGATACAATTCTGACGTTTTACGATTTGCGGGGCTTAGGAGGTTTATAGGCTGGGCACCGATATTCATGCACCTCGGCATTATCGACAATCTCTGCAACCCACTCATCGATAGGCAGCTTCTCTTCTGCCGCAAGAGCATCAGCAAGCTTTGCGTGCGTCTCAGGACTGCGCGGCATAAAAAGCGTGCAGCAATCAGGGGCATCTTGCGAAGATATCTCAAACGTACCGAGTTCTTGGGCTTGATTGATAATCTCAAGTTTATCGGTACCAATAAGCGGCCTGAATATGGGCATCGAAACCGCGTTGTCAGTAACGCCGATATTTTCAAGCGTCTGCGAAGCAACCTGACCAAGGCTCTCCCCTGTCACCAGCGCACCAGCCCGCTCACGCCTTCCGAGCGCTTCTGCAACCTTAAACATAAGGCGCCTGTACATGATGACCCGCAAGCCTGGAGGCACCGATCCAGCAATTTCACGCTGATAGTCACCAAAAGGAATCACGTAGACACGAGCAATGCAGCCCGTCTGCTCAAGGACGTGCGCTATCTCATCAACCAGGTACTCGCTTGTTGAAGACGTTTGCGGGCGGCCAGAAAAATGCACGCCAATACAAATTGCACCGCGTCGAGCAATGCGCCAAGTTGCAACCGGTGAATCAATCCCCGAGGAAAGCAAGGTCATAACACGCCCGCTACTTCCCACAGGAAGCCCACCGACACCAACAATGCTTCGAGCGTAAACATACGCCGAGCTTTGCACGACCTCAACACACACCTTGAGATCAGGGTCTTTCATCTTCACGACCTTCTCAGGGAAAGCGTCGCACAAATTAGACCCAATGAGTTGGTTCATCTGCATTGAATCAATCTCAAAATCCGTATGATTGCGTCGTGCCGCAACCTTCCAACTCACAAAGTCCCCCGCTTCGCGCATGGCAATCGTTGCAGCTTCAGTCATGTCTTCAATAGTGCGCTCAGTTTTGTAGCCACACGACACACGCGCCACGCCAGGAACCCGGGCCAACAAGTCAGATATCTCACAAGCGACAGCGTATTCCGTTCCTTCGCTAATAAACACGCACACGCGGCCCGAAATGCGACGCACGGTTACAATCGGGTAATCAACCAGCATAGCTTCCACGTTCTTGAGCAACCGCATCTCAAAGGATGATCGGTTGTGGCCTTTCAGGCCAATCTCATGATAATGGACGAGACAAATTCTCTGGAACACGGGAAGCCTTTCGTTACATGATTCCGATTCTAAACACACCAAAATCCCCAGAAGCCACAACCGAGGCGCTTCGGGGGATTTTGACTTCGATTCAAATTGAATTTAGTGGTTCTTAATGTCAATCGACTCGGGGTCAAAAGACACTTCACCACGAGCGATCTCGTTGAACGCCATACCCAGCGGCTTCTTATCAGCAGCACGAGCAATTTCAACCGCAGTTTGCAGCTGGATTGCACGATCGCGCTGACCACGCATCATATCGTTGATGTCATGGGCGCGCTTCGATGCAAGCGAGCACAGAAGAAAGCGATCGTTGTCAGTTCTATCAAGTAGTTTGTCGATTTTCGGTTCGATGATACTCATAACCTTGAAATCCTCAATTCGATTCAGCTTGTTTGTCGACGTAGGCGATAAGCTCATTCGCCGCTACCTCGAGATCGTCATTTACCAGCCGTATATCATACTCCATTTTGCGCGAAAGCTCCATATGCGCGACTTTCATTCTCTTTTCAATCACATCTTCTGTCTCTGTGCCCCGTCCCCGTAAGCGCTCTTCAAGCACTTCAAGTGATGGCGGCTCAATGAAAACAAGATGCGCTGATGGCAGTTTATCGCGCACCTGAAAAGCGCCCTGCACGTCAATTTCGAGAATAACTTGGCTTCCCGATGCGATGTGATCTTCGACAGTCTTTCGAGGCGTGCCATAACGACAGCCATGAACATGCGCCCATTCCAAAAGACCATCTTCTGCTATCAGCTGATCGAATTCGTCATCGTCAGCAAAATAGTAATGGACTCCTTCAACCTCACCCTCGCGAGGTTTACGCGTAGTCACCGAAATCGATACCCACGCGTCTTTAACAGAGCGCAAAAGATGGGCCACCAGTGTACCTTTTCCGGCACCTGATGGCCCTGATATTACAAAAAGATTGCCGTGACGCATACCGTGCGTTTAGCCGAGACGCTCGAGCAATGCAGACTGCTGACGCTCGCCCAATCCACGAAGACGACGACTCTCAGCGATCTGGAGTTCCTTCATGATTTTCTCGGCCTTTGCCTTGCCGTAGCCTGGCATGGTTTCGATGAGGGTAGAAACCTTCATACGTCCGACAACCGGATCATCTTTCATCCCCAAAACCTTCTCGAGGGTCAATTTTCCAGACT
>JAVWLC010000122.1:0-7030 GCA_036638175.1 Raoultibacter sp.
AAATGATCTTTATCACCGTACACTATCACTCGTGACGACCAAAGGTCCGTGTGTGTTTTGCGCTGATCAGGGGACAGTAAAGTTATACCCGCACACTACTCGGTCGCACTATATCTCCAGGGGGGGGCGAGATATGAACTACCTCGGTAAGTCACGAAGGAGCACCACCATAAAGGCTATCGTGGGTTCTGCTTTTATCTGGTCCTGGGTAGACGGACTGTTTATGGGGGCTTTTTTTCAGTCCACTGGCACCCCCGACGGCATGTCGAGCCTCACTCCCATATTGGTATTTCTCTTCAGCGCTGCAGGACTTATCGCTGCGCTCAAAAGACAAGATAGTATCGAACGTCTTCTCGAAAGCAAAAAAGCTATGATCGTATGCGCAGCGCTTGGGAGTACTGGATCGCTCCTTTGCACGCTTGCTGGGTTTCTTCACAGCTGGCCACTCGTCATTGTAGGAAGTATGCTTTGTGGGCCTTTTCTCGCAGTGTTTGAACTGGGCTGGGGTGCTACCTATAGCCATGAAGGAGGTCGGAGCGCCGCGCCACTGGTAGCTGGAGCTTTTGCTTTCGCCCTCGTAATTGACCTACCTTTAATGCCTATGATTTCACAGGCGTCGGCACTTTTATTTTCACTCTTACCTTTAGCTTCGGGTCTTTTCTTTGTTTCGCTAAGCCCAGCTCAACGTCGCTACGCGTCACAGCAGAACAATGTTTTGCCTCAATCAAAAGGAACTCGATCCCGCTTACGAAAATATCTGGGTATTTCAACCCTACTTCTTGGAGCAGTATCGCTGGTTATGATTGGCTTTGGCTACATGCAGCATATTGTGTCATTCGCGCCTGGCTCGAGCCTCGACAACCCCGCAAGCATTCTTGTCATCATAGTGCGGGGCATTACCGCTCTAATTATGTTTATCGCCATTCTAGTCAAACCAAACCGTATTGGTCTGGCCTACCGACTTGGGCTTCTTATCATGATCGCTGGTTTTATGGTTATGCCCTTTTTTAGCGACGATCTGTTTTGGATATCGGGAGCCATCGTTATTGCCGGCTACACTACGTTCGACATTCTTATATGGGTCGTTTTTTCACAAATTGCTTATGGCCAATCGCAGGCTCCACTCAAAACCATCGCCGCCGTACGTCTCATCACCAGTCCGTGCTACATAATAGGCGCCCTTATCGCAACGTCCCTTACAACTGGCATAGCGCAGCTCTACCCGCCTCTTGCAGCGGTCACAACTTTTGTCGGATACAGCGTTGTTATTGCTACGGTATTAATGCTCAGTAGCGAAGATATTTGGATTTCATTTCGTGATTCAACCATTCACGCAACCATCTCTTCCAACGACAAAGAAATGGACCAAACGTCCTACGCCGAAATGCGCCTTGCAGATGCGGGCCTTACACCCCGGGAAAAAGACATAGCTCTGCTGCTTGCTCGCGGACGCACCCAGCCATGGATCGCCGAATTTTTCACTATTTCGGAAAACACCGTAAGCACGCACGTGCGACATATCTATCAAAAAGTAGACGTTCATAATCGGCAAGAACTCATCGATGTCGTGTTCCCAAAACTCTAGCGTTTCGACAACTGAAGCTTATAGTTCCTTCTCACCTGAAACACGTGAGAAGGATCAAATACGACCTTTACCGTGATGACGGGCTCTCTTGAGCACCCTACGATGCAAGTATGCCCAAGCAAGAATTATCAAATACAACTTGGCGCATCAATAATTGAGGGAGAAAAAGGAGAGAACGATGAGTTTAAACAGAAGAGATTTTCTTAAAGGTGCACTGGTAACAGGAGCAGTTGCAGCAGCCACCGCGCTTCCTGGATGCGCAGCACCCACATCCTCGGCAGCAACTACAACAAAGTCCAGCTCTGACGGCATTGGCAAACATACCTGGGAGGTTCCACCTGCACCCATCACCGACATTGCCGAGACGAAAAACTATGACATCGTTATTGTAGGTGCTGGCATCGCTGGGCTTTCTGCAGCCGAAGCCGCCGCTCGCAATGGTGCAACCGTAGCCGTAATCGAACGCACCGAATCGCACCAATTGCGCGGTGGAGATGTGGGATGTATTGGAAGCAAGTGGCAGCTCGACCACGGCACAAACATCGACCCACTCAATGCCGCACGACAACTTCACACATGGTCACAGCAGACCACAAACTACAACCTCATTCGCACGTGGGCAACTCGCTCGGGCAAAGTATTTGATCACATCGAAGAGATCGGCGAAGCACAAGGTATGCACATGGCACCCGCCCTCTCCCCTACTTCAAAACTTGGTTGGGATGTCATGCCAGAACACTGGCAGGTACACAACACCTCAACTGCCCTCTTCCGCGGCGATGAAGTAGACGGCTATAGCCGCCCCGATGGCAAACCCCGCAACTGGAATATCGGCGATGCGCTTTTGACCGCCGCAGAAAACGATGGGGCAGAATTTATCTACAATACGCATGCCGAGCAGCTAGTAGGAGATGCAGCAAGCGGCATTACAGGCGTCATCGCAAAGGACAAGAACGATAAAAACATACAGTTCAATGCAGCAAAAGGCGTCATTTTGGCTACTGGCGACATTGGCGGCAATCAAGAAATGATCGATGTGTTCTGTCCTATCGCCAATCGTGCCGACAGCAACCTCTACAACCCAGTTGGCGGCAACACTGGGGATGGCATCCTTATGGGTGTTTGGGCCGGCGCAAGTCTCTCAAAAAGTCCCGCTGCACACATGATCCATCAGTTTGGCTTTGACACATTGTCCTTCTCAATCAATTCGTTCAGCATGTGCTGGCTCGCGATCAACCGAAACGGTGAGCGCTACGGATTCGAAATGCCCGTCGAGCCATATTTAACCAACGCCCGCATGAATACCCCAGGCAACATTGCGTGGTCCCTTTTTGATGCCGATTACCCTACATACGTACAGTCGCAGTGGCCTGAATCCTACGAGGATATCCTCAAAGGTGCTGACGAAGAGCTGCAGAAGCGCGTTAAGGAAGGTACTGCTTTTAGGGCTGACACTATTGAAGATTTAGCAAAACAACTTTCCGTGCCAGCAGAACAACTCAAGGCCACTATCGAGCGATTTAATACACTGTATACAAAAGGCGTCGACGAGGATTTCGGTTTGCCTGCCACCCACTTGTCGCAGATCAAAACTCCTCCTTTCTATGCCGCGCCAAACATTTGTAACGTTCTTACTATTCCCTACGGTCTCCATGTTGATGATAATTCGCAGGTATGCACAAGCGACGACGATCCCATCGATGGCCTTTATGCTGTTGGAAACGTGCAGGGCGACTTCTTCGGAGTATCTTATCCAGTGCTCTATCCCGGCATTAGTCACGGTCGATGTGTCACATTTGGCCAACTTGTAGGCGAAGCCTTGGCAAAAGATACCACTTTAACCAAAACCGCCTAGCGCAGACTAATCTCCCTCCTGCTAGTACGGCCGCCTCCTGGCGGCCGTACTTAAGTTTGCAAGCAGGAAACTCAGGCGAAATACGAATGCTTACGAACGATCGAAAAGAGATAGTCAACCCCTTCCAGGCACTTAATCGAATGCTACCTGGCAGTTAGTCAACTGGCCGTGTCTCGCCAGCTTTCTTTCGCTTGCGCATAAACCACGTGTAGAAAAATGCCAGGATCAATCCCGCAATGGTAATTCCAATGGCAATCTCCAGCGTATGCGAAAAACCGCGAGCATATGCTTCTTGTTTAGAAAGCCCTACTGCCGTAGCCTTGAGAACATCAGAGGATAAAACACCAACAAAGAGCGAAGGCCCTAATGCTGAGGCTATCTGCACAAAGGTCGAATTGATGGCGGCTCCATGGGCGTAGAGCTCTGGTGGCAACTGGCTCAAAGCGATTGTTTTCGAAGGAGACACCGCGAGGCCCAAGCCAGCGTACGACAGAGCCGAGCCAAGTACAACAAGGATTGTAATCAGGTGCTCAGACGAGAAATAGACTGCGACCAATCCTCCCAGCACTCCTACAAAGCCGAGAAAAACGAGTGGCCAAATGCCCCACCGATCAAACAACTTGCCTCCCGCGTAAGATAGCGCGGCGTTCACCAAAACAGGTCCCAGCAAAAGCAAGCCAGCCAGAAATGCCGTGCGGCCTTCGCTACCTTCGTAATAGAGCGGAAGCAGAACGCTTAGCGAAAGGGATGTCATCATGCCAACCATCACCAAAACAAGCG
Source organism: Raoultibacter sp. (assembly GCA_036638175.1). Lineage (GTDB taxonomy): Bacteria > Actinomycetota > Coriobacteriia > Coriobacteriales > Eggerthellaceae > Raoultibacter. Next base: position 4,221 of record JAVWLC010000122.1, read on the forward strand.
CTAAGGTGAATCGCGGATGTCCCAACGCTCGCACATTAAGAAGCGGTTCTGGCAAAACAAGCTGACGCCAAGCGAATAGTACAATCAGCACCAGGCCCACCAGCAAAGCTATCGCCGATGGCACAAAATCGTGCGTGATCTCGCTCAACCCGTACAAGAGAGAACCCAAACCGACCAAGCTGAGTGCGACGCTGAGCACATCAACCGTAGCTTTTTTGCTCTCCGCAATATCATGCAACGCAAAAAACCCAGCGCCCAACAGTAACGCCGACAAAATAAGGGGAACAACAAACAACGCGTGCCAACCGAAATAAGTGAGCGCGAAACCTGAGGCAAGAGGCGCTATCGCCAAACCGACAGCAATTACGGCGCTGTTGAGCGCAAGATGTGTGCCAAGCCGAGCTCGAGGTGTTGTGGCCATAATTGCCCCTGTAACCGTGGGATAAAACAAACCTGTGCCAACAGCCTGCAAAAGTCTGCCACCCAGCAGCGTATAGAAGTCGGGAGCAAGAAGCGCAACACCGCTTCCCACAACAAAGGAACCGATTCCTACGAAAAACACTCGGCGCAATCCCAGCCGACTGAGCAGGAAAGCCGCCAAGGTAATGGCGGTAGCCGCAACTACCATGTAACCAACAACCAGCCAATTCGCCATTGAAAGCGTAATGGCAAACCGATCAGCCGTCTCGGGCAGCGCCACACTCATCATGTTTTGACCAAACGATGCAGTAAATGAGCACCCCAGAAGCATCAGAAGGAGAATCCTTGAGCTGCCTGTGTCCGTTGTCGTCTGCTGTTGCATGCGTTCCCCGCTCGCGCCGATTGGTTCGTCTCATTGCTTCGCCTGATGCGAAGCAACCCCAGAACCCCAGTTTAGCGATCTAAAAGAGACGCAAAGAAACCGTTGCGCACACGCGGTGAAAAGGTAACCGAATTGATTCTTGTGCTGCCGCCCACACCTCCGGCTCAGTACAAAATGACATACCAGATCAAGCAACTCGATGAACACACGATCTCCGAAGTTGAATTATTGGTACAGTAAGCTTTCTTGTCCGTCATTCTGGACGCCCGCAATTCCTTTCCACGGGTGCTCTCAAGCCCAAAACGCCCCAAGCAATTCTCGTCTGGGGCGTTTTACTTGCGATATCGCGTGATCACTTTCTATGAAGCGGCCGTAATGCCTACATTCGGTCGATTCGTGTACTGATTATCTGGAGCTGCTTCAGTTCCAGGAACAGCGGGCGCAGTTGTCTCCGCAGTCAGTTCAATTGCTACGACATTGCGTGTGAAATACTTTGCCGCAGTCGAATCGATCCACACCTGATTGGTGCCGCCAACCGAAGCGTTGAGTGCTTCGTGATTGATCGCATACGACACGATAGACTTGCGAGCCAAAACATAATCAAGCGGCAATGACATTTTATACCCGTCCTCAGAAACAAGCGTAACCGTGTTAACACCAGAAAGAGGTACCGCGCGCTCAATAATGGTCGCAAGCGGAATGCCAGTAACTTCAGCATTAATGACAGCATTTCCGCCTGGCAGATTGGCTGCGCACGAGCATCCCATAAGCGTTGTTTGCTCATCATCCTGCGCTAGACTCCCAAGCGTTGCTGTATAAGCATTTTCGACATCGCCCGTGACTGAGAGCACCCAATCCGAAGCCGCAGTTACTGTGAGCTCTTTATCGGCGCTGCAAAGAGCGTTCGTTGCCTTCTGGAATACTTGTGCAATTGCATGATTCGAAGTAATTGCACCTTGCTGATAAGCGAAGCTACCGCTTACATTTGATACCGCTTCCAAGGGAGCGGCTGCATGCGTTAGACTTCCTGCAACCTGCGTCCACGTTGTCTCATCGGCTTGGAGCTGCGCATCCTCTGGAACGGGCGTTGCCAGAGCAATGCTGGGAGATAGCAATGCCACACCAGCCGCCGCACTCACAATTTTCGTTACTGTATGTTTCATAACTCCCCCTTACTTCACGTTGAAGAACAACTGTGATGGATCGGTGCTCACGCTGCCGTCTTCAGCTATTGCACGAACTTTTATCAAGTACGAGCCTGGCTTTTCGGGCGTGTATGTAAGCTTCCAATTTACCCAGCGAATTGGATCTGTTTTTCCAAGATCGTAAGTTGTCCAGGTCTTGCCCTTATCAAGCGAGATCTCAACAGCCGTTATGGGAACCTCATACGCATCTGCAAAACCTTCGAAATCGATCGGTTTACCCACTGGAAAAATCGTTCCATTTTCGTAGTTAAAGAGAGCCGTATTGGGCTTATTAAACATCTCACCAGTCTTGATATTAGTGAAGCCTTTGAAGAACACTGGTGTGGTTGGATCAGTTGTAAAGTTGAGCTCCACTACACGCTTGGTGTAATGGCATCCCCCAAGTGTCGGCGTCCAGAGTTGAACGGGATAGCCTTGCAACATGCCGAGTTTTTCGCCATTGATTTCAGTTACCAGCAAGATGTTATCTTGATTCTGGTTAACATAATCGATGGGCAGAGGATAAAGATCCCATCCGTCATCAGCAACAGAGTGCATTGCGTTAACGCTTGGATCAACACCTGCTTTTTCCATAACTGCCGAAAGCGGAATTCCCTTAACATTGACATTAGCTATATACGCTCCTCCAGGAGGATTAGTCTGACAATCCATCTTCATGACACGTTCAACCATCTGATTTTCGAAATCAGCTAGTTTAAACGTGAATTCATTGTCGACTGATCCGCCCACCTTAATTTCCCAGTTCGCATACGCTTCGTCCGATGTATCGTTTTCTGGGGTTATTCCTTGATGGTTGGCATTTT
>JAVWLC010000123.1:0-7021 GCA_036638175.1 Raoultibacter sp.
GGATCAGTAGAGCCGTTAGGCTTTGGGCCGGTAACGAATGCAATCGCCACCTTCTTCGCTTGAGTCAGTTCAACACGCAGGCTGTTCGCATCGATGAGAACAACTTCGTCTGGGATGATCTGGTAGCCAGTGTCGTCAAACACGGTAACAGTACCGAACTTCTCGTTCGCATTGTGCGCGAAGGTATGCGTGGTAGCAGCAACATCTTCTGAACCAGTTTTGTCGTAGACGTACAGCTTAGCCGCGCCGCCACCAGAACCAGCAGCGATTGCATCTTCAACGAACTTCTTGGAAACTACAGAATCGTCGGTCAGCGGATCGGTACCAGTCAGGGTCAGTGCTTCTACAGCGCCGCCAGTTGCGTCGATGAAGCCACCAGCAGTTTTAACAGCAGCAACGTCAACGATGATTTTGCTGTTATCAACGTCTTGTTTCAGGCCGGTGCCCAGAGCAGCAGCAGCGATCTGGGTGTAACCGATACCACCGTCTTTAACTGCCAGACCGTCAGCAGAACGTACCAGAGTTTCGCCGTCCAGTTTAACGCGAGTAGCACCAGCGTTATCTTCCAGACCACCAGCAGCATCCAGTTTCGCAGTAACAGCGTTACCAGTGATTTCGATACCCGCACCGGTCTTAACGTTTACGACGTTACCAGCTTTTTCCAGACCGTTGCCTGGGTTGAAGTCAGAAGTACCGCCGAAGGTAGTCCAAACAGTGCCGTCAAAACGACGATACTCTTTGATAGCTTTGACCCACGCTACAGCGCCACCAGCTTCTGGGTTAGTCGGGTCGAACTTGATTTCGAACGCGGTACCGCTGTACTGAACGATCATGTTGTCGGTCAGGCCAGTGATAGAACCGAAGTTCGGGTTGATGGTGTCAGCAGACAGAATCAGGTAACGCTTACCAGCGACCAGCTCTGGGTCCAGAGTGCCGTCTTCCTGAATAGCGTCAACGTCTTGCAGCCAGTCAATTCCAGCGATAGCGTTGTCGATATCGATCTTACGAGCAGCGTCGTTCGCATTCTCTGGAGCAGCCAGATTGGTGATCTTGTTGTCGTCTGCGTTCAGATCACCGGTCAGGGTGCCGTTAGCAGCGTCCAGCTTACCAGTCAGGCCAGTCTGTACAGTACCAATCTTACCGTCCAGAGTAGTGAACTGACCCTGAATACCAGAAGTAACACCAGACAGATGACCCAGCTCAACTGAGGTCACGTTGGAGCTTTGCAGTTCGCTATCAGCGCCAGCGATAACAACTGCGTTTTCAGTCAGACCAGAGATTTTGTCTTGCTTGCCAGCAACAACGGTTTCAACGTGCTTTTTAGAAACAGCAGCGTTATCAGCAGACGCAGACTGATCTGGGCCAGACAGCACCAGGTCAGCAGTCATCGCTACTGTACCATCAGCTTTAATCAGACCTTCAAGAGAACCGCCGCCTTCGCCCAGCGCTTTGATTTCAGTACCGTCATAGAACTTGTACTTCTTCTCGGTGCTGTTGAACCACAGACGCGCAGTTTGTGTGGCTACCAGTGTTTCGATAGCCGGGTCAGTATCTAAAACCTCCGGGCGGAAGTTCTGGATAGAAGCGCCTAACATCAGATTAATATTACCAGTACGCATCGTTTTTCTCCTGAGTGCGTGGGATTAGAAAAACTGACTGTCACAACCCTCTAAACTACAGCGTAGCTTTTGATAGGCACTGACACGTTCTTCCATGAGATTGATATATTTGTCGTCGATGTGAAACTTCACACGAAGTGGTGCATCATAGTCATCGAGTAAACCATGGCGCTTGTACGCTTCGGCACGTAACAACGGCGAACTGATCGAAGCACGTTCCATAATGCTTAAATCGATTTTATCAGCGTATATGAAAGGACGTTCTCTCTTACACAAGATGTAATCGATCTCGTGTAAATTAAAGAGTGTGGAATTCATATAGCCAATTACGAACTCCGCGATAAGTCTGAATGATTCAAACATATCGGGCCTAAGTTGTTGTGTGAGAATCTGGGCGATTAACGGATGTATCTCGTTCCGCATGTCGGTCCAGCTCTCACAAAACAATTCGGGAAAGTCCTCAGGGTGTGCTTTCATAATGACAAGCACGTCCTGTTCCATATCTGCGAATGAGGCCAGAAGTTTAACGGCATCATCTGGTTGTTCGATGCCGCTACCTGTAGATATGAATTGTCGCTCTATATCTCTTAACCAAGACTCGGACGCAGATAGGTATTGAAGCAGCGTTTCCCGAGCGGCAGCCGTGAACTCATGTCGAGTTGAGTCTAAGACTTCACCCAACATAAAGGCTTTAGCTCGATAGAAATCGCCATAGCGTTCGGCGGTGAATCGTCGAAACCCTATGTTATTCCTCAAATAGCCCATCATCGCAATGCCCTCAAATCGTTTAACTCCTGGTTGCCACTGGCGTTAGGAGTCGTGTAGAGAGAACTTGATATGCTTTGCAGTCTCAGGCCCAGCTTCTCAAGTTCTTTCTGCAACCCGTTGATACCTTCCAGCATATCTCGCATAACATCGGAGCTAGACTGGTGGTCACGGGACTGTTGAGATATGATACGCTCAAACCGCTGAACAGCACGAAGGACAGAGTTGAGTCCTTCCTTTATATCCAAATTATCGACTGGGGCCGCCTCAGAGAAAGTGACAATCGCTTGTCTGATAGAGGCCAGTTCAGAAGCCAGTGACTCATCATCAACGGCTGTTGGAGGATTAGCTTCCAGTTCTGCTAACCGTGTTTGTGTCCGTTCATAATCTTCCATCATCGGAAGTACCTTAAGCCAGTAGTAAATACCACCAGCAATCAGGAGAGAAACAGACAGGACAGTTGCAAAATTGGACGCAAGCACTTGTCCTAAAATATCCGCCCACATTTCTTCTAACCCTTACAGGCGTTTCCGTTGAGTTCGATAATAACTCGCTGGGCACCTGGTTCGTTTACGTCAGTGGTTTTATACGTGTGCGCCATCCTAGGCTTGAACTCTAAGCAGCTTTGACCATACTGTCCATCGACAACACATACGGCTGACAAGCAGCTAACATCTTCCTTGAGTATTTGGTTCTCGGGAGAGGGGTTGACACTCCTCACGGCAGTAACGATGAATGTCACTATTGCTAGGGAGATGCCACCTACGATAATAACCTTTATACGCCTGGCGTTCATTCCACTCTATTCCATGCAATTTGAATGAGTAAAATTAGCGAACCACCTCTTCCTTGGAGGAACTATTTGGATAATACGCCACTAATATCCTGGAACATATTTTTGTACACCAAATCGCCATTTACTTCATCAAGACGGTCAGTCGAAACATACACTCGCGGAGTTGTGCGTATCTTGTCCCAGCGACTGTCGGAACTAAGATTGTCCAAAGATGGGATAATGACGATACTAAGGTTATTCGTCGCCCGCACAAAACCAATATCAATATGCTTCTTATTAATCTTTATGATGAGTCTGTTGATTGCGTCCAAACCAACAGGCACGTTAAATTCTGTGTCACTGACCGTACTGACGAGACTAATCAAAATGCCTCTAGGCTTCGCTGCGACACTAAACAGCTCAGTCCTTAATTCAGATAGCGTGGTGGCTTGCATGTGGGTTACTTCATGCCCTAGATCTCGCAAGCACTGACCAAGAGCGCGGCTCGATTCAATATGCGAAACGTTGTCGTCACGCAGAATATAAATCGGTGTTCCGGGTTCGTGGATGCGTTCAGCCATACGTTGAATCAATTCGCAAGACGGGCGTCCTACGGAAGCGACACCCTTGTTTGCCAGAACGAATCTATCTTTGTATACGCTGTAGATATTGGGCGGCATGTACTTCATGTAATCGTCGTCTAAGCTCAAGATGGTCTTTGGCTTAATGAGTTCAATCACAAGATGCACCGAGCGCAATGCAGCTTTGTACTCGGTGTCAGATAGCACACGGTTAATCGGAAGGTACTGTACGAAGACGAAGCGGTCATCGCCGTTATCAACAATGGAGCGCACAAGGGAGCTACCAATCGAAGGCCCTGCTGAAAACTGCATGAGTATCATCAAGCCGTTCTCAACAAGACCACCAGACGTGTAACCAATCACTGACTGATTCTCAGGCAGTACCTTAGTACGCTCAAACGTCATTACTGGCTTGTATCTGCTTGGGCCGCTTTCTTGTCCGCTATCGGCATGTACATAAGTTGCGCCACACCAGAGACAGGCTCCAAGAATGTAAGCAGCAACACGTTTTCTGGATCTGCTTCTGCCGGGTTGACGGTTTCCGGCCATATAACTTCTCCTCTCTCGTCAGTGACGTAAGGGATGCCGGCACCTTTACCCAATCCATGGCGTAAAGCCCATACCGTGTCAGCATTCTCCTGCACGAATACCATGCCCTTAACTTGACCGCTATCGCCAGCTTCTTCGAGCGCAACAACACGACTCGTCAGAAGTTCGGCGCCACTTTGCAGTGTACGGATTGCTGTAAGGTTGGAGTTAACACGCTGGTTCATGTTGTTAAACATGGTGAAGAATGAGTTGTTCATCGCAGTACGCACACCATCAGTGTACGACTTTGGCGTTAGCTCATCTGTCTCAAAGGTTGTTACGCCGCTGCGCACTAAAATCTTACCAGTAAGACGCCCACCAGAAGCACTGATAATCTGAGGTGCTGGCTGATCTGCCTCATCCCAGATTTGAACAGTGTTCATCACCGTGTTATAGTCAGTCTCTTCCTGCCACGTATTCTTATACGGAGCAGATGCTGTTTTGGACTTACGGCGCATAACTTTTTTATAGTTAGGGCTTGATCCATCAGCGATGATCCAGAGACCATTCAGAGGAAAGACGTGTGTGACAGGTTCAGCGAAAGCGAGAATGATAGTTACGTCTGCGCCTACCTTATACGCAATATCATTCGATGCTGATAACCCTTGCTGTTGGGCAAGTGTCACAAGCGTGTCCACGTAGTTAGTCAACTGGCTCATCCGAGACTCCTAAAGTTTTTAAAATTGAAGAACTTCTATCGGAGAAGGCTTTAGCAATAGCCTTAGCAGCCGCCTTATCGATAGTGATTGTGCTGACACGGCCTTTGGTGTTGCACAATATCGTTTGTGGGCAAAACGAAGCACACACCATGGCAAACAGCAGATGACTACCGAACTCTCCACCAAGACTCACTTCTACTTCCAGTTCAGGTACGTAGACGTTCTGGTTGATTTCAGCAGCGAACTGCGCCAGCGCAATCGGGTCTATCTCGGGAGGCGCTGTATTATAGTCCTCAGCAAGATCAATAACACCCTGCTCAGGGTAAAACTGAAAGGCTGATGGGTCGCCTAAGATTCTTCCGAATAGCTCGTCAGAAACCTCAATGCAATAATCATCCACCTTCTCACGAACACGACCAAGAACGATATTGGTCTGTGGGTCTACTCGAACGTATGAGGTCATATTAATCACCTACTGCGTGATACCAGAAGTCCCATCCGACAGTGTTAGTGCCAGTAGACTTGATGGTAAAGCCACCCAACAGGGCGTTCTCGTTCATCGCGCTTGTACCGTCCAGATTGTAGAGCTGGTAAGTACGTGCTTGGTTTGTCGCAGCATTGACAAACGTAATCTGAATGCCTAAGCAACGGTTGATGAACGGCGTGTTAAAGATGACGTGTATCGTATCAGTCGTGGACTTGTTTACGATACGCCCCATGTTATCCTTGAAGCCAGTATTCATGTCCTGATTGCTACCAATCCAAGCGTTTGGAATGACAGCACCAGTTACTGGGTCAAGCGCTTGCGATACAAGATACTCATCAATCGCAGCATCACGCCCAGGAGAACCAGTAGGGCCTGTTGGTCCAGTAGGCCCCACAGCACCGGTGTTACCAGTTGCGCCGTTAGGCCCAGTGTTACCAGTTGGGCCTTGACGACCACGAGGACCACGAGGGCCGGGACAGCCGTCTGAGCCATCACGACCGTCACGTCCATCAGCACCGGGAAGACCACGCAGACCTTCTTTACCCTGTTTCCCTTCACGGCCAGACTTCAACTGGTCAGCAGTGGGAAGACCTGTAACAGTAGACTGACTACCATCTGGGAAGACGATAGTCAGCGTTCCTGTTAGGGTATCAAACTGAGCGTTCTGGGTGCCTGGTATCTTAGAGGCTTCCGAAGGGTCGATAAACCCAACGGACTCCTTAGTTCGTTTACCGAGAACAAGACCGGTAGCCGCAAGACCACCGTCAATTAGACTCGGGTTAATCTTTGTTAAGCCCATGGCTGAACTCCTAACCAGTCAGTGTTGTCCATTCTGGTTGGCCACTCTGACCCGCTTCTGGATTCTTAACTTTCGTGTTGTTGATCGTCATGCGAATCCAACGAACAGTCCCGTCAGTATCTTGCCAGCGAATCTTCGTACCACCATACGCTAAATTAGCTACCCATCTGTCCCTACTAGGATCTTTGAAAGCTAAACGTGCATAAGCAGGCATACGATCTCCTTAGTGCTCAATCTCATCGGGATCCCAACACAAGATTGGTCTGCGATAAACTTGGAACACGCCTACAGGTGCATACTCACCGCCGATGTATTCAGATGCGTTAGTTGATAACGTACCTGTTTCAATCAGCAAGCGCTGTCTGTCATGCGACCACTGACAACGACCACAAGATTCAGCTTCTACTGAGGCGTCACTATCCCAACCAGGTACTTCAAACGTTCTGTACCAACCGTTGAAATGGTGACTGGAGAAACCGCCATTGCCTGTAGAGCACAACACCATGTACTGATAGTTAGTCTCAAGCGTGATGCCGTAGTTCGTACCGCGTGGGATAGACGGACCGTTGTTGTTGAAAACCAACTGCCAGCCTGTACGGTCATTAGCACCTTCTGACATAAACAACGGACGTCTGATAATCATCATGATTCCGTTCTCCCAGCCATGCTTCTTGCTTTTTGTGTGACGAGCATTCATAGCCATACCGCGACTCAGTTCGAACACGGTACTGTTGGAGAAGTCTACGTT
>JAVWLC010000124.1:0-7009 GCA_036638175.1 Raoultibacter sp.
CTCGCCGTCTTTCCATGCGGTAACAAATTGCTCGTCACCCTTGGAAATACGCGTGTAGTAACGGGTCTCGCCTGGAATCTCGGCGCGCTCGTCAGAATATACGCACAGGTAGCGAAGCAGCAAGCCGCCGAGCAGAACCAAAACAGGTGCCACCACTTCGGCCGCAGGACCCGTAGCCCCAATATAGAGAACAAGCGGGAGCACAAGCCCAAACCCAATCATACCAATCCAAAAGAGTGGAGCAGTCTTGCCTACAACCCAGCGCCTTGCAACCGCTTTGGAAGTCTTGTTACCCGCACCCAAGAACGATAGCACCATGATGAGCAGCACGGTAATCTCGGCGCACACCAAGACAATATCCACGATATGCAGAATGGCGTGAATGAGCTCACCGGCAACCGCATTCAGAAGACTGAACTCAACAGGCCAGCCGCCCAGCCCAAGGGCAATAGCAGCGCATGCGGTTGATGTGGCAGAAATCGTGAAGAGAACAGGGAGCGCTGGCGTTGCCCAAAACGCATGAGCTTTCAAGGTTGAGAGCATAACGCCCGTGTACACCATGATGCCAAATCCAGCGATACCTGCCAGCGCCAAAAACACTCCGCGCCCGCCAGCAAGGAAGCCAGCAATACCACTAAACCAGTCCCAAGGCAAAAACGATGCCCACCAAAGAGCGCCCGCTAGCATAGCAATAACCAGCAAGGTTGCGCCCCATTTAATGATAGCGGTTGCCGTTGTCCACACCCGCCAGAAAACCAACGGTTGCCCCAACTCGAAGACCAAGAAAAAACAGCCCACAGCAAGTGCTGCTAGAGCAATAAACATCGGCCATGCAAACAGCTCAGGTACACCCGGTACAACAAAGAAGTCAAAGATAGCGGTGAGGAACATAATGCCACCGCCGAGACCGCCCAAAAACAGGTAGATGACAATGGGCGCCTCCCAGTAATGATGTTTCATTACGCCTTACCTCCTAACTCAGAAATGTAGTAGATCTGGGGTTCGGTATCGTGCTCCGTGAAGATACGTTCGGTCTTCACGGATCCAATCAATTTTGATACCTCACTGTTTGGATCATCGAGGTCTCCGAAGATACGTGCTTTCTGATGGCAGGTTTGCACGCAATACGGCATAGCTTCTGGATCCATCTGCCGGCGATCACGACAAAACGTGCACTTGCGCACGAAACGATGGAGCCGCGGCTCTAAGTGGGAAGCATCACGCATACCATAAGGGCACGCGTTCACGCACACCTTACACGCCATGCACTTTTTGGAATCGACCCACACGGTGCCATCTTCATCCTGCTGACTTGCGCCCGTCGGACAGCAAGGGACGCACTCGGGGTTAGCGCAATGCATGCACAAAAGCGGTGTCCAACTCCGATGGACGTTGGGCCATGTACCCTGTGTGCCTTCAGTGACAACGGGGTTATACACTATGTCGAGCGGCAAATCATTCCACGTACGGCAGGCAACCGTGCAGGAATGACAACCGATGCAACGACGCTGGTCAATGACCATAACGTAACGAGTCATATCTCTATCCTTCCTCCTCGGTGACTACTCTTCGATGGGCGCATACGACATGTCGTAGCGTTTGTTAGTTGCTTCGTCGAGCAAATTGCCCTGCTCGGCATCGTACAAATATCCGTAGTACGCATCATGGAACGCGCCAGACTCAGGATCAACCAACCACCCAGAGTTCGAGTCATACACATACGGAAGATCGGCCAAGCAAGCGTATCCCGCTTCTTTGTTCCACGTAAGGTTCTCGGGAACCTCAAAGGGCGCTTCGCCATTTGGATAGCAACGGATGCCTGCTAAAAAGACAATCTCATCGCGCTCCATCGTGTACATTTTGCCCGTCTCATCATCAACCAAACACTCACCAGCCGCGTCATAGCGCCAGCCCGTGTGTGCATCGTGATACCCCTTGGTCCGAGGATTGATGAGCCAACCCGACTCATCGAGTCGGAAGTTCGTCCCCTTCTGATAGAGGCTGTTGTTCTGCCATACGTACTCATAGCCCTCAGGTACCGCCTCAGCAGGCTGCGGCTTTTCGAAGGGAATTGGTTCGCGTGCAAGCTGCTGATCGCTCGGCATAACGGTAACGCCCGGCTCAGACGACGATCCCGGGATGGAGAATTGGGTATCCGTCGCTTTGTATTCCTTGTCGAAATCTGTGCACTTGTAGACCTTGCACATAAGACCGCGGTTGGCCCATGAGCCGCCCATCGGATCGCAATCCCAATCGTCAACCGAAGTCAGAACGTTAACGTTGGATTCAAGGCAACCAAAGGGGTTGTCCTTATCAGCCGAGCCATCACGCTCGGGGAACCACCAGCCACGCGGAGCGAATACCACGCGCGGATCTACTTCAGGCTCAACGTTTGCGCGCATTTTGATACGGCCACGACGAGTTTCGATCCAGCACCAATCGCCATATTCGATATGTAGCTTTTCAGCTAATTCAGGGTTAATGGAGAAATACGGCTCAGGATACAAATAACGAATGCCCTGCATCTGGAAATGCTCGGAGTGGTGATACGGCATGAAACCGCCGCCCGTTGTCAACACGATAGGATATTCTTCGGCAATCTCTGGTGTATCGATTTCGTTTTCAATGCACCCGATGTAAGTAGGCATTCCCGAATAACCCAGCTCGCGCAACAGTGAAGAGTTACACTCAACCTTGCCCGAAGGCGTCCAGAAACCGCCGTTGGTAACAAACTTGTTCTGATGCAGCGGCGGATAATACATGCGATAGTAATCAACAAAATCGTTGTAACTCTCAACACCAGGCAATCCCAAAGGCTCCAAGATGTGATAATAAGCCTCTTCCTCAGTTTCCCAAGGCCACATGGCAGGATCTTGCCCACACGCCAAGCCCAGCTTGCGCCAAAACGTCATATCGGTATGGCGATCATACTTAGGCTGCATAGCCCGCTTACCACCCATCAAGGAGTCAGTCGCACCATAGTGCGTAACAATGACAGGCCTCTCAAGTGCGCCAGCGGCTGGGAACACGTAATCGGACAAAAGCGCTGTTGGCGTCATCCAATAATCGACGGTCACCAAGAATTCGCAGCGCTTGAGCGCTTCCAGAGTCATCTTGGCATCGCCATATGAGTTGACAGGGTTGGTTGCATTCACAATTAACGCGCGAACCTGATACGGATCACCGGTGATGATAGCCTTAAACACGCTTGGTCCATGTGCTTCGCAGAACCACTCAGTAGGCAGCGTCTTGCCCCAGGTGCGCAAAGCGTTATCGGAGATGAGTTTATAGCCAGGCCACGAGGTCAGCTTGAACTTATCGGAGCCGATCTGCTTTGCCTTTTGTTCCTCAGGCAAGCACTCATTGGCTTCCATCTCTTCGTCAGTCAAATAATTGAGAGCAGGACCAGGCATCCCGTCACCGCCAGGAACATCGAGGTTGCCGCAGACAGCGCGGATGAGCGCAATAGCATGGCTACCCGTTGTCGAAGCGCGGCCAATCTGATCCCAGGTACAACCCCACTGGATACACCCAGGGGTATTCATGGCGTACAACCGTGCAGCATTGCGAATTTGCTCGGGCTCCAACCACGTGATCGGTGCTGCCCATTCAGGGGTGTATGTTTTGATGTGATCCGCAAGCTCCTGGAAGCCATCGCACCAGTCGCGGATAAAATCATAATCGCACAGACCTTCGTAGATGATGGTATTCAGCATGGCAAGCGCGAGTGCAGCATCGGTGCCAGGACGCAAGGGCAACCACAGGTCCGCTTTTGAAGCCGTTTCTGAATAGCGCGGATCAACAACAACGATCTTAAGTCCTGCTTTGTGCAGGTCAGTATAGCCATCCATGCCACCAAGAGTTGAGGCTCCTGGGTTCATGCCCCACAGAATCAAACACTTTGCTGAAGCGAGATCAGTTTCAAACGGCGACCAACCTGCCACGCAGGTCTCAGCCATGAACGTAGGAATCCAACACAAAAGCGCATTATGGAATCCGTTCGGCGTACCGAATTGGTTCAAGAAACGTCGACGCGCCCAGTCATCAGTACGCGTTGTGCCGCCCGCTGATGCCACCGCTTCGGCTCCGCTTTCCTTTTTAATCTGGTTAAGCTTATCGGCAACTTCTTGTATTGCCTGATCGTATGGGATCTTCTCCCATTTCCCCTCGCCTTTTTCACCGATACGCTTCAGCGCATGGTTGATGCGAGCTGGATGATTGACGTGCAAAAGCGCGCTGGTGCCGCGACAGCACAGCCCGCCATGGTTTGAGTAATCAGGATCACCTTCGATCTTAATTACCTCGCCGTCCTTGACGTAGGCAAGAACTCCGCAGTTAGCATGGCAGAAGTAGCACAGCGACTTCACCATCTCTACGCCAGGAGCGTGGATATCGATTTCCGTCATCTACCTTCTCCCCCTTCTTCTCGTCTGTATACCGTATTGATCCTTTTGACCGTTCGCATGGTTTATCTTGTATTCATTTTTTAGACTCGAACGCCCTTGCCCGTACAGATCACGTAAAGCAGTGTATAAAAATTGCACCTCTTTTACGTCACACTGGAAGGCTTAAATCCTTCAAGGGAATAAACCCGATAGTACTAATCGCCCGATCCTTTTAGTCACAATAACCATTCATCTAAGCATCTCGCCGTTCGGCGATTCGACAATGCCCATCCCCCAATACTTGTTTAAAGCAAATAGTAGACTACGCCAACTATTTGATTATAACCAATTATTGTCATGGACACTACCATGGTGTCGAGCAATCACAGCCCGTTCGGATCTGTCCCTTTCCGTTTGCTCGCCTCCTCAACTCGTCGATATCCCATCGCTCAAAGAGCAAGGAGCGATGAGCGCGATATATGTCAAACGCTCCTTCGAGCGGCATACCCAAACACGTGAAAGACCCATTGATGGCACCGTAAAACTCTGCCGCCTTTTCGTTAAAGCCGTTCTCAGCAAACAGGTAGACGTTTGCCACATGCCCTCGCCCGACAAGCGGAACCAGCAATTCGCTTTCGCCGCTTTGGAGGAAGAAGCCCTTGCCCTCAAGCGGCACTCCTCGCATCATCCACTCAGGCTCAAACCGATCAACCCACAGCTCTTTATGTGTCTTTGCCCAATATGCCCAAGCGTTCTCGAACCGACAGGCATCATCGTCATAGATTGACTGAAAGAATTCCTGACAATCCTTCGCTTGCTTGAGGTGCTCTGCAAACTGCGGCCAAACACCACCCGCAATACAAGTCAGCGAAAGCAGCTGACGGTAGTCTTTCGCCTGAGACGCAGGCGCTGCTGCAACCTGCTCTTTCAATTGCTGATAGTCCATTCTTTCCCCCTTTCGCTTAACGCTTCGTCACCTTTTTATTTGTACGAGACGTTTGAATTGTTGACGAGCCATGACAGTGCTGCTTCGCGACGGGCAAACACGCGAGCTTCATCCCCAAGTCCCTGCTCATCCAATTGCTTGCGAATCTTCTCGCGCTGCTCGGCATCTTCACCTGGCATTTGTGCCGTAATGTCTTCATCGGTGAGCTGAATATCCAAGTGATCGGCAAGCGCATCAATAGCACACGTGATCCGAAGCGCCTCCATTGGCTGCCCAGGAAGCAGATCGGCCGTATCGGGCTCCTCAACAAGCCGTTTTGCCAACTCATCCAAAACAAGATCGGGGTACTGTGCATCGCTTTTTGCCATATCCGACAAACCAAACTGTCCAGCTACTCCTTCGCGGAACTCCGCAACCGTTGTTGCTGGAGCAAAGTGCTCGCGCACCAATTCATCGCTTAATTCAGGACGGCGACAATCAAGTAGCTTTTCCACCGTAACCCGCATGGTGAGCAGCGAGAAGTCATCGTCCTTTCCCAAAGGAAGCTTAATCTGGGCCTCAATATCCCTTGTTTCACCAGGAACCATACCAATAATGGCATCTTCAAATGTACGAGGCATCTCACCTGCACCCACGTGATACACAGAGTGTTCGAGCACGAAGTTCGAAGCAGGGTTGCCATCGATACGAGCGTCTTCCGTTGTCACCACCAAATGATCGCCACGAGCCGCCCCCCGCTCTTCGGCGATTTCATGGTACTCAGCTAAAGGTTCAAGCAGCTTATCAATTTGAGCGTCGACAAGACTATCGGGCACTTGAGGCTTTGGCAGTTCAAGGTGTACCGGTTCGTATGAGGTAAGCGTGTAATTCTTCATGACTGATCCCTTCGTTTATTGTTTATATGTTCAAGTCTTCAACTCGCTGGCGCAATTCGCGCTGACGATCCGACAAAATCATGTCTTCGTTATGAGCAAAGTAGGAGGCGCTACCAAATTGAGCAATGTAGCGCGCCGATGCGGTTCTTGATGTAAGCTCCGTTGTAAAAACTAACATTTCTTGCTGCTCGCCAAATGCTTCAGCAACAAAAGCAAACGCTCGCGAAAGCCGCTTTTCGGAAACGACAACGCGTGCCTGCAACGCCTCTGTCTGGGTACGATACGCATCGGCAACAAGCGCGAACCCGCGCGCCGAATCGGTGCTTCCACGAACAAGAAGCGCAAACGATGCCAATTGCTGCAACTCCCGTTCAAGCATTGCCCGTCGGCTTTTCGAAAGATTGCCTGCTGCTAATGACAACTCCAGCTGCGAGGTCCGTTCCTTCTCAATATCGGCTACTAACTCAGAAATGTCTCCACCTTCCCCGACTGCTTTTTGCACACCACGAATATCATCACGCAACGCAACAAGTACATCGGCATCTTCAACAAGTGTAAGCATTTCTGCGCATAAAGCGTCAAGCAGCAATCCTAAAAATGAAAGTCGCTCATCAAACTCAGCTGAAGCCGCACGTTCGATTATTTCTGCAGCATCTTCACCTGCAAGGATATCGTCAATGCGATAATCGTCACGGTATTTGGCAAACAGATCGCAATACGCAGCAAACTCACGAGCAATACCCTCGTGCTGAACGTATTGCACGATCAAATCGTAATCGACGGGCTTACCCATGCGCTCAAAC
>JAVWLC010000125.1:0-6980 GCA_036638175.1 Raoultibacter sp.
GGTATGATGCGTCATCGAATAGGACACAAGTCCTATCCTAAGCTCCTGAGCTATCTGAGCCATGATGGCCGTCTTACCAATCCCAGGAGCACCCACCAAGAATACCGGGCGCTGCCGCGCTCTATCCAAAAGAGGACGCCCTTGCTCATCGCACGCCAAGTATGCCTCGATAGTGTCTTTTACCTGCTGTTTTGCTTGAACTATATTCATCATACCTCCGAATCCGCCGAATAGTGGTCACTTGCGCATGGTGCTCGCCTTGCATCAATCATGTGAGTCCCCTCTCATCAAGAAGAACTTTGAGCGCCCAGGGAGGAACTGCGGGATCTGAATAACCATCATCAAGAAATGCAAACACGGTGTCATAAGCAGGTTGCTTTCGCGGGAATACGCCTTGCCCGTCGGTGAAGTATACGATTCCCCTCAGATCTGTAAACATTCGTTTTTCGACCAAGAGATTGACGTATTCGAACACGGGACGAAAATCCGTACCCCCAAACCCTTTGAGCTGCATGGTCTCCAGGTAGAGATCAAGCTGATCAAGTGATGTTATGAGCGTGTCTTCTTGAATGCGCGCATCGCACTGGATGATACGAATATTTACACGATCGCTGAAGCTTTCGACCTGTTTCAAAATGTTGTAGGTCTTTCGAATGAAAGCCTGCACTAAATCGCCCGACACCGATTCTGAGGTATCAATAGCAATAACGAAATCGTGCACTGAGCGCGCTTCCTTGTACTCAAGGGGCTCAATGAGTGGCATATTACCGTAGCGATCCATGCCAAACGTATAGTAAATATAGTCAAACTCATCGTCGTTGACCCGCATATGTTCGCGCAATGTCGCAAAACGGGTAAGGAAATCCGCATAGTTATACGTTTCGCGATTCACCGCACGCAAGGCCGCAGCGAAACTTCCCGCGCCCTCACCCTGCTGCAGCATATGCGCTTCAAGCTCAATCTGAATGCGACGGCTGATATCTTCCCACGATGCTGCCACGTCCTCATCGGGAGTGCGCTCATCGGGTATGTCATGAGGTGTTTCGCTCTCACTGTGCGTCTCTTCATCACCCGAAGCTTCACTCTCATCGCATTCATCGGGATGTTGAGACGAATCCTGCTGATCGTTTTTTCCGCCCTCCGAAGAAGGGATATCCGATCCGCCTCGTAAGTCATCGAGCGATTCGCTGCCCCCTGAATCAGGAAGCGCGCCATCTTTGCTGTCTTCCGATTCTTGCCGTGCTGCTGATGGGGATCCTTGCGCCGCATTTCCTTCGTTGTCGCAATACCAAAGCCCATGAGTGTCACGAAAAAAGAGGGGCGCCAATGAGCGCAGATCGGCCTTATTGCCTTCGTTTGAGAAGAAGTGGTAGAGCCGTTCGGCTGTCACAATGCCATCAAGCTGCGCGTTTATGACCCGCAAAGCGTCCTGAGCCCGACGATCCATATTGCAAGGGAAAGCGTCACCAAGCACATCATGTAACAGCGCTTCAATGGCAATGTCGCACGCTACGTCCCACGGCTGACGCAACACCGAATACAGCATGAACGGATGCCTAAATATGCAGTGAAATAGACAATGGATAACGTCACGTGCCACCTCGTTTGCGGAAAGCTTAAATCGTGCGACCACATACTCGGGATCGTAGTACATCTTCACGCCATCGCTTGCAATGCCGTATATATCGAAACTCGGTACAAGCGGCATCCGCCAGAGGGCTCGGTCAAGAAAGCGAAATCTCACCGCAAGCGCCGTTCTCGCATCCTCCAAGATATCGTTTGCAACAGGGATGCACCGATCGTAGCGTTCTCGTTTCTCGAGCATAATCTTTTCGGAGATGGCGCTTGCCTTAGCTGTTGGCTTCGCGTGGCGACCTCGCAACTCTCGCTCTTTGAGAACTACGTCTTCTTCTGCTATGGGCGTTAGGTCCTTCATAGTGTTTACAAGCTAAAATCCATACTCGCGCAGGGCGTCAATCGATGCCGCAGCTCAAGTAGGCAGGCCGTAGCTTGCGTTGCTCTTCCCTCCCCCCGATGCGTTGAAGCGATCAATTCCTTTTCTATACATTCTGAGGTAAGCAAATCTCTATCACACAACGCCTTCAACGCCGCCATGTCGCCCTTTTCAGCGAAATAGCGGCAGACCTGAGCTTCTTTACGACGAAAAATACCGCAGTAGAGATCTTCGAAATCAGCAGAAAGGCCCATCGGATGTTCGAGCCGATTCAAGGCAGCAGGAGCAAACTCTTCGAGTTTGATTGCATGGGATACCCACGAATCGTAGTATTCGAAATTAAAGACGGTTCCTGTCGGTCCCGCGCCAAAAAGGTTACTGGGAGACCGATACCGCACGGATAACTCTGGCACAAGAAAATTTCCTGAACGATACCCGTCGATCGGCTCAGGAAACTCAACATGAACAAGCGGAATAGAACGGGCAGTTGAAAATGCACCAGCACACACACTCCGCAGCTGATCGTGCAAAAAAAGCTCATCAATGTGATCGACACCGTAAAACGCAAGCGTAGCAATATGATTCACCCGTTTTGGTATGCGCACCACGTTGTCAGGTCCGCTATACAAAAGACACGCATCACCACCAGCCTTGCCCGCACCACGCTCACATAAAAGTCCGCTTTCCTGGTAGAAATTTGGATTATCCTCATCAAGCTGAATCGACCGCAAAGGTTTTTTGGGCATCGATTGGTTATCTCCCTGAACCAAGAGTGCCTGATCTCCAATTACCCTCACATTCCGAGAAAGATACAGCGTCTCAAGTGCGGTATCCAAAAATGCACGATCTCCGATACGTTCAAGGCTTTGAGGTAGATCAACCCGCGCTAACTGTCTATTTCCCCGAAACGCCTCTGTGCCCACCGAGAAAACTCCCTCAGGCACCTCAACAAAGCGGATTGTCTCATGTCGGCCGAATGCCTCATCCCCAATTACATGCGTGCCACGTCGCACACAGTACCGCTCAACAAGCCCGATCAACTCGACAAATACATCGTGTCGATACAGGCCGCCCTCACCGTCAAGATCAAGGCAGCTGCCTGCCGCAATCTGTATGCACCCCTCATGCACATGCCTTTGAGCAGGTGTTCGTTTGAAGGCACGAAAGCCCAGATATTGAAGCGAGGAAGGAATTTGCACCCGCCTTATACCTGAAAACGCAAATGCTTCTCGTGCAATCTCCCTCAGGCTACCAGGCAACACAACCGACGATAGGTTTGTGCAATGGAAGAAAGCTTTTTCTCCGATGACTTCGGTCTTCGGCGGAATACGAAGGGTGGACAAACCTGTTTTAGCAAAGGCCAAGCGACCAATTATCTGTACAGAATCAGGCAGAACAACCGCCTCAAGCTCACCACAAGAATCAAAAGCTCGCTCTTCAATAGCAAGACACCCCTCAGGAACCGCATACGATGCGCAAGGTACCACCAAACGATAGAAGCGTTGTCCATCTGCTGAAAGAAGGGCTTTGCCATCGGTTGCAAACAATTCATGAGCCTCAACAACCCTAATTCGCTTCAAATGAGGTAGATCACAGGGCTTAGGATCAAGTGCTCGCACGGCTGGTCCAAAGATAATCTCCTCAACAGGAGAATCCAAAAAGAGACTACCGCCCAAGCGCACAATAGGTGCCGAAAGCTCGACATCCGTAAGGGCGCTACATCCCCGAAACATCGTAGGCTCAATTTCATCAAGCGATGCAGACAATCGCACGCGTTTCAACTGTGTACAACCATCAAATACGTGGTGCCCCGCGTAGGCGATCGAATCAGGTATTGAAACTTCGCGCAGCTCTGTGTGATCGCGAAAAAGATTTGTCGCAAGAGACGTCACTGCTCGACCATCGATCTGGGACGGTATGTCCAACTGAGTCGCGCAACCATCGTAACAAACAAGTCGAACAGACTCAGCACCACGGTGCTGGTAGATAAAATCGCCAAAGCGGCGTTCTTCTGATTTCGGCTGCTGCTCTTTGTGACGCGGAACGAAAGATCCTTGTAAGACGAGCTCTTCTGCGGGCGAGCGTCGAACACCTGCACCGAGACTCACCGCATCGGCACCAACGCCTTTTGCGTCTAAGCCCCACGGCTTGCGACCGACGAATGTGTCCGAATACGCAGACACATGCAAGCCCCGGGCATTGGAGCTGTTCTTAGAATGATTTTCTTCCCTAACCTGCATCTTTTGATCCTATAATATCAGTATGCTATTTCTCATATCGCGGGAGGCCCATTGTGGACGATAGTGTAGACAGCATGAAGGTGAACTATGCAAGCGACCTTCAACTTATCAAATCCATGCATGAAGACGATTCTTTTTGGGACCGCATTTTTGATGCGAAGCTCGATTTCATCAACAATGGAACCGATCCTCACCTTTCTGACTGCGTTCGTCCAGAAATTGCCGATTCGTGGATCATTTCGCACAACTATAATCTCGATCCTGATGAAACAAACCTTGGCGAATATATGACCCAGGAGGAATACGAACAAACCCTTGCCGACAATGCACCGTTCATCAACACAGCAAAATCACTCATCAGAAATGTAGAGTCATTGAACCTGCAAAATGATTACATGCTTGAACTCCTTGACGTAAACGGCACCCCGCTCCTTCAGATAGGCAACCTTAAACTGCACCAGTTCGTAGGGCCTAACTACCTTTGCAATGAAAAGAATCTCGGTACCAACGCTCATACGCTCTGCATGCGTCAGAAAAAACCTCTTGTCGTTATTGGCCCCGAGCATTTCTGCTTTGCCTTGCATGATATTATTGCCTGCGCAGCGCCCGTCGTCGGCAAATTCGGTACTGCCATCGGAGCACTGACGCTCACGCAACCCATATCAGAAGAATTACTAACACCAGCGAATAAGAAAATTCTCATTCATGCCATCAGTCTTATTGCATCACTTGCTACCGCACTCGAAGACAAGCTGCGAATTACGGAATACGATGTGCAGCTCGCTGAAACCAAATCGAAATACAGTAAAGCAACGCTTGAAGCCCAGCATTTCGAGAGCATCTCGCGCAACATTATCAATTCCGTCAAGAGCGGTATCTTGATCTGCAATACCGAGGGAACCATAACGCTCGCCACACCCGAAGCCGCGCACCTACTCAGGGTTCCACCTGAGGATCTGCTTGAAACCAGTGCGTTGCCCCTCATTGAAAATGAATACTCCTTCGAAGAAATCATCAAACAGGGAGGAACCGCTTCTGTCGTAGTCGATGAAACGCCCCATAAAGCAAAGGTTTCGCAAATCTTCGGCAGCTCAAACAACTTTGAAGGCTACATCATTTCACTCGAAGCAACCTCACCTGTTGTACTTGGTGCCTCGCGGGGCAAAGTAGGCGATTGCGCGGACATAACGTTCAAGGACATTCTCGGAAAAAGTCAACAGATAACCAAAGTAAAAAGCCTCGCGGAGCGTTTTGCCCGATCCAATGAGAACATCCTGCTTACGGGAGAAAGTGGCACGGGTAAAGAGCTGTTCGCACAAGCAATTCACAACCAAGCGCGACCGCATGGTCCCTTTATGTCTATCAACTGCGCTGCCATTCCCCCACGCCTCATTGAAAGCGAGCTGTTCGGTTACGAAAGCGGAAGCTTCACAGGCGCCGAGCGGGGAGGAAAACCAGGAAAAATTGAGCTCGCCGACGGAGGTACGCTGTTCCTCGACGAAATCGGCGATATGCCCTTGGAGTTGCAAGCAACGTTGTTGCGCGTTTTAGAAAACAAACGCGTCATTCGCGTTGGCGGAAAAGCGTACAAACAAATTGATTTTCGCCTCGTTGCTGCAACGAATCAAAATCTTTCCAAATTGGTTGGCGAACATCTCTTCAGAGAAGATCTGCTATATCGCATCTCCGTTCTGACCGTTGATCTGCCTCCGCTACGCGAACGTCTCGGTGACGCGCTTTACTTTGCCCGGTTCTTTCTTAATGAATGCCAGATTACAACAGGCAACGGGAAAGCTTCTTTCTCGGCTGAAGCAACGCACCTCATTGGACGCTATCCTTGGCCTGGAAACGTACGGCAACTCAAGCATGCCATCTACTCTGCGTACTATACGTGCGAAAATGGCGTTGTAAACGTTGATGATTTCCCAAACTACATCGTCAATTCCGTTGCTCTTAGACACCAGGAAAGAAAAGACTCACCAGTATCCAAAAACGATGTCTCATCCCAAAACGAATCGTCTTCATCTATCAAGGTGCCCGATGCTCACACCGAAGCGTCCAACATCAATACAAGCGCACCAACAGCTGCGGCTGGCTTGTCCCTACCCACACTTTCCCTCAAAGAACTCGAAACTATTGCTATCAGCAAAGCAATTGCTCAGGCCAATGGCAACATAACCGTAGCAGCAACCATCCTCGACATCAGCAAAGCAACGCTGTACCGAAAGCTTAAGGAAAGCCAATAAGCTACTCGTCTCGCAAAACACAAAGGCGAACCGTAAAACTAAGGGCTGGAGATAATCAGTGATCACCCTTCCAGCCCGTATATCCAACAAAAGGCACGATTTACGCATGCCCTTAGCCTATTCGTGCTCGCTGTATGTAAGTGCTGGCGCCTAATCAACCAGCAGCGGTTCAGAAAACATGTCCGCATCTCTTACACACCGCACGCGTCCCCAGTGCATACCCGCCGCACTCTGGACATATCTTCGTACGCCCCTTTTCAACACAGTCGTTGCACAACGGCTTTTCAAAAGGAGTGCAGAAGAAGCATGCTTTTTTCACCTCTGCATTGAGGTGGTCAACCGCTTCTTCCTCCTTGTGCTCAATCGCCGCCCCACACTTCTTGCAGGTATCCCGCTCAAAGGGGTTGTACCAGCCACAATGAGGACACTCAATGGGAAACTTGTAATCCGCTTTTTTGTGGCAGCGACGACACCATGGGCTGCATGTTCGACAATTAGGCATCGGAATTCACCTCGCAAACGTACACCGTTCGCCGTCGG
>JAVWLC010000126.1:0-6858 GCA_036638175.1 Raoultibacter sp.
CCCTTATTCTTCTCAAGGGTCGGCAGCATTTTCGGAAGATCGTCGGCACCAATTCCCAGCTCACTAAGATGCGTAGGCAGGCCCAGCGAAGTAAAGAAACGAGCGGTTTCCTCAATAGCCGCATGCGCATCAGCTAGAGAATCACCAGTTTCGACGAGGCCAAATACTTCTCGACCATACTGAGCGAATCGTTCAGGACCAGCGTCACACACATAATGCATCCATGCGGGGAACATGACGGCAAGCCCAGCGCCATGCGCGATAGAGGGATCAAGCGCAGAAAGCTCGTGCTCGAGAGCGTGAGTAGCCCAATCTTCAATGCGCCCACAACCGGCAATGCCATTGTGGCAGAGCATGCCCGCCCACATGAGATTCGCTCGTGCTTCATAATTAAAGGGATCAGCCATAACGCGAGAGGCTTCCGCTCGAATTGTTCGCATGAGAGACAGAGCAAGATTGTCAGTTACTGGAACTGAGGCGCAAGACCCAAAGAACCGTTCCAGTAAATGCGAAAACATATCGGTAATGCCACATGCAGTTTGAAACTTTGGAAGCGTGAACGTAAGTTCAGGATTAAGGAATGAAATCTTTGAACGCAATAAATCGTTGGGATAGCCCGATTTCATACCAAGTTCATCGTTTGAAACCACCGTGTTTTTACTGCCCTCACTACCTGCAGCGGGAATGGTCAGAACGCAAGCGATCGGGAGCACATGGTCTATCGCTGGCTTCTGCTCAAAAATCTCCCAAACATCGCCATCGTAAAACATACCTGCGGCCATGCCTTTTGCAGAATCAATCACCGAGCCACCGCCAACAGCAAGGATCCAATCGACACCAGCCTCACGCGCAAGCGCAATACCCTCACGGATAAGCGTCACTTCGGGGTTCGCGCGCACGCCACCAAGCTCAACGTGATTGATTCCTGCCGCTTCAAGGGATGCAATGATTCGACCGATAAGCCCGCTCTTAACAGCACTTTCGCGGCCATAATGAACCAGCACGTGCGTTGCGCCCGCCTGTGATAGCTTCGCTCCAACGTTTTCTTCTACACCACGACCAAACACAAAATCGGTTGGTGAATAGAATTCAAAATCTTCCATTGCAACACCTTTCAATCAGGCAATATAAAACTTCATGCAGCCGAACTTGCAAATCTATCCCAGCGCAACATCGAGAATCATCATGACAAGAAACCCAATCATGACACCAAGCGTGCCTACATTAGAATGCTCGCCGAGGTGTGCTTCGGGGATGAGCTCCTCCACGACAACATACATCATGGCACCCGCAGAAAATGCCAGCATCCAAGGCATGTAAGGAGCAATGGCCGTCGCGAACAAGACAACTAGAATACCAAATACGGGCTCAGCTAAGCCAGAAAGACTTCCCATGGCGAAAGCTTTTGGCGCACTCATGCCTTCCTGCATCAACGGCAACGCAACCGCAGCGCCTTCAGGAACGTTTTGAATACCGATGCCAATGGCAAGAGCAACAGCCATGCCAAACATTGCGGGGTCACCGCCTGATTGCGAGGCCATTGCAAAAAGAAGACCAACACTCATGCCCTCAGGAATGTTGTGCAAGGTCACAGCCGTAAAGAGAAGTGTCGGTCGATTCCACTTTGAAGGAAGGCCCTCAGGCTTACTTTCGCCAGCGTGAAGGTGAGGTAACACTGCATGGAGCCCCATAAGAAAGGCAACACCTAGGACAAAACCACCTGCAGCGGGAATCCATCCAATCTGTCCCGCCTCTTCAGCTGTCTCGATAGCAGGAATAAGCAGCGACCAAACTGAAGCAGCAATCATGACACCCGCAGCAAATCCCAAGAAAAGACGCTGCATCATAAGACTGTCTTTTTTGCGGAACAGGAAAACAGCCGCAGCACCTAGTGTAGTCATGAGGAAGGTGAAACCCGTTCCTCCTGCTGCCCAAAGAAGCGCTTCTTGCACGCCGTCACCGTCCTTCGTTTCATTGTTCGTCGGGGCACTATATTCAAACCACACGGCATGATCGATTTTGAAGAAACAGTGTACGCTTTCTTGCTCCTGATCGCGAGATACTTTACTTTTACGTTACGCGAGCAAGCGCTACCGGGTCATCCAAGCTGCGAAGGAACCATACCGTTCATCGATGAGAGAAAAGAAGACATCTATATATTCCTTGCGTGCTTCAAACATTGCCCGCAACACTTCGAGCTCTTCAGGCTGCATCATGCCAGCATGCCTTCTAAGATCCCGCTGGTTCATGGCCTCGTTATATATATTGGTTAGCAGGTAGTCTTCAAGGATATTCTCATAGGAAACGCCTTGGAGACGCTGCACTGACGCACAAGCAATTCCTGCACGATCCTTTCCGTTTGCGCAATGGACCAAAACGGGCTGTTCCGCATCAGCAATATCCCAAACGATAGTCCGCAAAGCATCCGCATGAGAAGCCATGATGCCATACAAGCTGATCATGCGTTCGCCTGGCTGACCATAGGCAACCGAAATACTTTGAGCAAACGTAGCGCGCGTTCTTTTTTCATCCCCCTGTAAGTCAATAGGACACGTACACACCTCAAACGCCGCCGTGATGCAATCAGGCTCAGGAGCCGCCTCGCGCTCCGCTTGCTTTCTGAGGTCGAATATCTTCGTTATCCCCAAGGTTTGCATGCTTGCCACGTCATGCGCGGTAGCATCGGTTAGCTCTCGTGATCGATACACGGGCACGGATAACGAGCCTGTGCAACGTCGCAATCCAAAATGACTGCGAAGATCCTCAAGCAAATCATGCTCATCAGATGTTTCTTGTAAAGTATGCGAAATCTCGGCGCGATCAACGCCAGAGCAGACTTTGCGCCCGGCGCTGTTCCCCTTCGCGGTTCCAGATTCGAACACGCTTATTCCTCTTTCCTCCCACAGCCTGCAGACACCAGCCAAAGCAACAGGCTTTGGGTCGCAAGTACGCTGCGTTAATAAGCACAACCCTATCCAAAGTCTTGCGTCTCTGATTCTATACCAAATAAAGGAGATGCTTTAGTGAAATGTCCTCGGGTTTTGCGCCTCAACTGTTCCGAGAATACAGCAAGACCGAGCATGATGCTCGGCCTTGCTGAAAGGAATACCGACAGTACGCTTGGCTTTCCTTGTGCCTACTAGCCCCCGTTTTGAAGCGGGATGTTTGCAAGTTATAAAGCCCCAGACACTAACTTGGCGAAGATAGTCTTTGTTTATAAAATTGCGTTATTTGAACACTGTCGGACTCAACGATTATAGCCTCTTTTTATGAAAAGCCAAAGGGGCTTTCTCGTGTTGTTACCAAGTAGAGCCAGCCCATCTGAGCTAGACTACGCCCGCAATCATTCATACCAACAAGAATCCGCTTAAAAGCACTCATGTAATTCCTTTACTACATTTTTCATAAGATTTGTCTTTCGTTAGGTTACAAACCAGCGACAAATCTGTGTAATTTTGTCAACACGGGATGAAAAAATACTTTAGCTACTAAAATAATAGCTTGGAAACTAGTTAAGAGATTCAGCATTCCTTGCGATGACAGCATTCGGCTTGAAGAAGTCATACCTTTTATCGCTTGTATCGCGCCAAGCCGGAAAGGCATCACTATGCTTCAGCTACTCGACATCCGTAAGTCTTACACGACAGGCAGTTTCACCCAAGTCGCGTTGGATGATGTCTCTATTTCGTTTCGTGATAACGAGTTCGTTGCCATCCTTGGGCCATCCGGATCAGGCAAAACAACGCTTCTCAACATTGTTGGCGGCCTCGATCATTATGATTCAGGCAACCTCGTCATCGACGGCATAGCAACTGAAGAGTATAAAGATCGCGACTGGGATACCTATCGCAACAACCGTATTGGTTTTGTATTCCAGAGCTATAACCTCATCCCCCATCAAACCGTTCTCGCTAACGTTGAGCTTGCGCTTACGCTCTCAGGTGTTTCGCGCGTCGAACGGCGCGGCAGGGCCATTAAGGCACTTGAGCAAGTGGGGCTTGGGGATCATGTCAACAAAAAGCCAAGCCAGCTTTCTGGCGGGCAGATGCAACGTGTTGCTATAGCCCGTGCTCTTATTAACGATCCAGAGATTCTTCTTGCCGATGAGCCAACAGGAGCGCTCGACTCCAAGACAAGCGTCCAAATCATGAACCTCTTGACTGAGATCGCCAACGATCGCCTCGTCATCATGGTCACCCACAACCCCGAGCTCGCCGAAGAGTATGCTAACCGCATCGTAAACCTTGCTGACGGCGTTATTACTTCTGATAGCAACCCTTTTATTCCCACAGAAGAAGATATGCGCCAAAGTGCCAAAGCGCCCCGTAAAACAAGCATGTCGTTCTTCACGGCACTGGCGCTTTCATTCAATAACCTTATGACCAAAAAAGGCCGCACGCTTATGACAGCTTTTGCTGGCAGTATCGGCATCATTGGCATTGCATCAATTCTTGCACTAGCCAATGGCGTCAATAACTATATTAAAAATGTCGAAGAAGACACGCTTTCGGAATACCCTCTCACTATTGAGAGCCAAGGTGTCGATATGACTTCTATGATGATGCTACCTGGCGGCACCTCGACAGACGACGATACAGCAAACGATGAATCACAGGTCTCTGAATATAAGATGCTTTCCAATATGTTCTCTCGCATCGGAAGTAACGATCTAGCCTCACTCAAGGAATTCTTGGATGACGGTGGCGATGGCATCGATCAATATGTGAACTCTATTCAGTATACCTACAGCATCACACCACAAATTTTCGGTAGCGACACCAAAGATGGTGTGCGCCAGGTTAATCCCGACACGTCTTTTTCAGCACTTGGACTCGGCTCTTCAACGAGCTCTAACAGCCTCATGTCTATGTCCATGAGCACCGACGTATTTTACGAAATGGTCGACGATACCCACCTTATCGAAAACCAATACGACGTTGTCGCTGGCGCATGGCCTGAAAAATACAACGAAATTATTCTTGTCTTGAATGGCAACGGCGGAGTTAGCGATCTTATGCTCTATGACATGGGATTACGCGATCCTGCTGAGCTTGAATCGATGGTTGATCAGCTCGCAAATAACGAAGCGGTAGAAACGCCTGAGGACAACCTGTCGTTTGATTACGACGAAATTCTCGATGTTTCGTTTAAGCTCGTCTACCCCACTGATTATTACCAGTACGATTCTGAATACAAAGTATGGAAAGACAAGCGCGATGATTCAACCTATATGAAAGAGGTCGTTAACAAGGCGCAAGACCTCAAAATCGTCGGCATCGTCAAGCCGAAACCTGATGCTGGGGCAACGGCTCTCAGTCCAGGAATGTTTTACACATCTAAACTTACCGAGCATCTCATGGATCAAGCCGCGAACACGGAAATTGTAAAAGATCAGCTGGCCGACCCGAGCGTCAATGTGTTCTCGGGTAAAACATTTACCGAAGAAGAAAACGAACAAGACAACGGCTTTGACATGAGCTCATTGTTTACCATCGACGAAAGTGCACTGCAGGCAGCGTTTACCGTCAATGAAAGCGCCCTTGCAGTCGACATGTCAAATTCCCTGAACCTCCAAAGCGCATTAACAAATCTACCCGCTGCGCCTGAACCTGATATGCAAGCCATCATTGGGGGGATTGATGTCAACATCCCCACCGATCAGGTTGCTGCGCTCATGTCCACAATCATGCAGGGATATGTCGATTACCTCAAGACCAATCCAACGGCAACGCCTCAGGAATACCTCGCGCTGCCCCAGGTACAGGCTCAAATTGCCGCCGCACTCCAAGGCATGGTAAACACGAGTGATCTTGAGAGTCAGATTGCAGCAGCTTTACAGAAATACGTCGAGACAACCATGACCACGTATATGAGCGCAATGTCAGGCGCCGTCCAAACGCAAGTCACCGCTGCCCTACAGCAATCCATGAATCAAATGGCAAACAGCATGGCGAACGCCATGAGCATCGACCCTGAGAAATTCAAGGAAGCTTTCCAATTCAATATGAGCGAGCAGGAACTCACCGAACTCATGATGTCGCTCATGAACACGCAGAAATCCTCATACGATAACAACCTCAAAGCGCTGGGATATGCCAACCCCGCGAAACCTTCAGGGATTGATATTTATCCCATTGATTTTGAGAGCAAAGCCAGCATCATCAGCATCCTTGATGGATACAACGAACGCATGGAGGCCGATGGCGAAGAAGACAAGGTGATCACCTACACCGACTTGGTGGGTACGCTCATGTCTTCGGTTACCGATATCGTCAACATGATTAGCTACGTGCTTGTTGCATTCGTGGCCATCTCGCTCGTTGTTTCCTCGATCATGATCGGCATCATCACGTACATCAGCGTTCTCGAACGCAAAAAGGAAATCGGCATCTTGCGATCTATCGGCGCAAGCAAGGGCGACATCAGCCGCGTATTCAACGCCGAAACACTCATTGTAGGCTTCGTCGCTGGAGCAATAGGCATCGGGTTAACCGCCCTTGCCTGCATTCCCGCAAATGCTATCGTTTACGCCAACTTCGATGTGAAAGACGTCGCATCCCTGCCCATCGAAGCAGCCGTCATCCTCATTGCCATTAGCATGATACTGACGTTCCTTGCGGGACTTATTCCCTCTTCTGCTGCAAGCCGCAAAGATCCGGTGGAGGCGCTGAGGAGCGAATAGGTCGAACCGAAACGAGAAATAAATAGCGAGTAACAAGAAAGGTCGCAAGTGCTGCGATCTTTCTTGTTACTCAGACTCTTGGAGCAATCTTTTCCATTTTTACTCGGGCATCATCACACTTCTATCCTCAGTCGAACATGATATTATCTTTCCGTCTCGTGCATTCTCGATTCATG
>JAVWLC010000127.1:0-6842 GCA_036638175.1 Raoultibacter sp.
ATAGCCGTACCAGGATCGACAAGATCGATAGCCGCGAGCTTCGTCGCATGCGCAAAAAGGGCGTTAGCCGAAGTTTCAACACCAGGAGCAATAACGCCACCGATAAAGTAACCGTCTTGATCAATGACCTCAATATTTGTTGCCGTACCAAAATCAACCACAACGCATGGCGAGCCATAGAGCGTTTTTGCCGCAACGGCATCAGCAATGCGATCGGCACCTATTTCGCCGGGGTTATTGTATTTCGATTTGAACAGGTTTCCCGCAGTTTGCGCGTCCACCACCAATGGGCGTTTCTTAAACATACACCGCAGCGCTTCACGCCACGAAAGTGTCAATTTCGGAACAACAGAAGCAAGCACCGCCCCATCAACTTCTGATAGCTCAATTTTCTCTGAAGCAAAAAGGGGAAGGATCTTTACACGAAGCTCATCTGAAGTGTGTAGTTTGTTCGTTGCAACGCGCCACATGTGAACCAGCTTTTGGCCTTCGTACAGACCAATGACTGTTTGTGTATTTCCAACATCGATAGCAAGTAACATGTTTTTGACAATCCCCTCGACCGAGAACCAGTGTGTCTATAGTGCTATTATAGCAAGCACCGATCGCCCTCGCGCGAGGATCACCGTTCAGAAAGGTCGGACATGAACGAATCTCCCAGCCGCATCTTAGTCGTGGATGACGAACCGTCCATCACTGAGTTCGTAAGCTACGCTCTCAAAAAAGAAGGCTTCTATACCGATGTCGTTGATAACGGAGAAGATGCCCTCACGCTCGCCATGCAAAACGCCTATGACCTCTTCGTACTTGATATCATGCTTCCAGGCATGGACGGCTACGAATTGTGCCGCAGGCTACGTTCAAAGACGACGGCTCCTGTTTTGTTTCTTTCTGCCCGCGATACCGAGCTCGACAAAGTAGTCGGTCTTGAAATCGGCGGCGATGATTACCTCGCGAAGCCTTTTGGTGTCCGCGAACTCATTGCTCGTGTTCGCGCTTTGTTTCGCCGCGGCACAGGTGGAGATTTCCCTGGTGCAGCTCACGCTATTGTTGCCTCAGGCATCACGCTTGACGAAGATGCCCATACCGCATCAGGCGAAAGTGGCGAAATTGACCTCACACCCCGTGAATTCGAATTACTGGCGAGCCTCATGAAGAGTGCTGGCAAAGTGGTTTCGCGCGAGGATCTGCTGCGCGATGCTTGGGGTTGGGAATATCTCACTGAGACAAAAACGGTCGATACCCACATCAAGCGTCTCCGTGACAAAATCGGTGCGGCTGGATACGAACCAGGCTTAGTCGAAACAGTTCGCGGTTACGGCTATCGGTTTAAGCAATGATCGCACGCTGATGCCATATTTCGTGTAAGGTAGAGGCATCAAACGGTTACAGACATATTTCTCATTTCTTGCCACCTTGCTGACGCTTTTAGCGTGCACCATTGTCCTGCTGGTAAGCGTTATTGCCTTTGACGCTCCGGGCCTTGTCTTTTTCTTGCTTATCCCAGCAGGCATGGTTACGTTTATAATCAGTTTGCTAATCGGGCATTTTCTTTCGGAACCCTTGCGCATCTTATGCGCCAAAGTTCAGGCATTCTGTTCAGGAAACACCAACGTAACTTTTACGCCTGATGGAAGACTCCATGAAGCGGACTGTCTAGCTGTCAACTTTAGTGAGCTTGCTGGAAAAGCCTTGGTGCAACAAACCGATCTCGCAATTCGCGAACGCAGGCAAACCGAGTTCATCAGCGACGTTGCTCATGAACTGCGCACGCCGCTCACGGCCATTCGTGGCAACGCAGAAATGTTGCTCGATTCTGATCTTCCCCCCGAATTGCACGAAAAGTTTTGCCACATCATCATTACCGAAAGCGAGCGACTCGGGCGTCTTTCGAATGACCTGCTGACACTTCAGCGTATCGAAGACGACACCATGATCTTAGACTTCCAGCGTGTGGACCTCAAATCACTCTGTCTTGGCGTGCTGGATGCCCTCGATCCTATCTTACGATCTCGTGGCGCTCTAACTGAAATCATCGGCGAAGCGCCTGATGTCCTCGGCAATCCGGATCGCCTCAAGCAAGTTGTATCAAATCTCATCGAAAACGCAAGTCGCTTCATTCAGCCTGGCGGCACAGTTACTGTTGAGTTGTTTGGACTTCGCGGTAACTCTGTTATCGCCGTTAAGGATGATGGCGAAGGCTTCGGCGACATTGATCCCAAACGATTGTTCGACCGCTTTTACCGCACCGATTCGTCCCGCAGCCGCGGTACTGGTGGTACCGGGCTGGGGCTTGCTATCGTCAAATCTATCGTCGACGCACACGACGGCACCGTTGAAGCAATCAATCTACCCAACGGCGGCGCGTGCTTTATCGTGGCAATACCTTCTATCCCCAGCAACTAAAGGTCTTCTCGGGATCATCAGCATCAAAGCATGCTGCGAAGGAACTTCACCGACAATGGAGCATGTTCGAAACTCTGCGCAGGGAAACAGCACGGTTTCGCGAATACGCAGTTAGTGCAAAGCTTTCTTCACAGCACGCGCCGTAAAGACGGCAACGACCGTTTTGATGCAGTCGATAATGACAAACGGTCCGACAGCTGACAAAAATGCTGCCCAAGGACTCATCCCCGTGACTACCATGAGCTGCGCCCATCCGCAGACATACATGACCGCAAGGAAAACTGCAGCGCCGATAAAATAGATCATCAACTCATGACGCGCATTATTTGAGCGACCATCAAGCGCTTCGGCATTCTGGCGCTTTCCTAGAAGAACTTGCATAACCAATAAGGCAACAACCGCACCCATGAGATAACCCCACAAGAATCCACCTGTTGGGCCGAAAATCACGCCAATGCCACCGCGCATTGCAGAAAATACGGGCAAACCGATAGCGCCAATGATCAAATAACCCGCAATGGATGCTATACACTCACGGGGCGAAAGCGCAATCAAGGCAAAAATCATAACGAACACTTGCATGGTAAACGGGACGGGACCAAACGGTACCGTAATCCATGCTGATACCGCGAACAGCGCGATAGTCAAACCACAAAATGCAATCGACCGAGTACGCGATGATCCTTTTTTCTTCACAACAGCTTCCATACGCTAATCCTCCTCAAGTTACTACCTATACGTTTTCCAGTTTTAATACATTGCAGAGCCTATTTGACATAGGCTGAAATGCTTTGATCAGTTGATTCCCTGAGAATCAAGCACCTCATCACGCGTAAGCATCTTTTAGAATTTCGAAGTGATCTCTCCGCGCTCCAATTTCTTCAAACGTCTCATTTCAAAGATGATGAAAATCACCGTGGTGAATATCGACAGAAAGTCTGCAACGGGCATCGAAAAATAGAGCGCATCGAGCCCTGTAAACTGCGGAAATACCAAGGGAAGCACTTCCGGCAAAATAAAAAGCAGCGGCACAAGAAACAAGATTTGGCGAGAAAGCGAAAGAATTATCGACTTTATTGGCTGACCTGTTGCTTGAAAGTAGTTTGAACCAACTATTTGAAATCCAACGATGGGCAACATCATGAGCTGGATCTTCAACGCGAAAATCGTAAAGTCAGCAAGTGCCTCATGCCTGATACCAAACGCACCCACGATTGCCTCAGGAAACAAATGCACAAGAAGCCACATCAGCGTACCAATTGCTGTTGCGCCCGCAATGCCGTACCACAGCGTTTTGCGCACGCGATCAATGAGCTTCGCACCGTAGTTAAAACCAAGCAATGGCTGAATGGCCACCGCTACACCCACGAGAGGAAGCACGGTAAACATAGCAATACGCTGCACGACACCAATTGAGGCAAGCGCATCAACCGCACCTATGGGACTCATCGCACCATAGATAACCAGTAAATGATTTATGACAAAGTTCACAATAGCCATGCCGGCTTGCACCACAAAGCTTGCCATGCCCAACATCACAATCGTGCCAAGCACCTTGACATGGGGCTTAAGATTCTTGAGATGAAGCTTGAGTGGCACATTTTTTGTCATCACGAAATACCACACAACTGCAATGCAGGAAATCGCCTGGCCCCCTACTGTTGCATACGCACTACCTTCAACGCCCCATCCAAACTGAATGACGAACAGGTAGTTTAAGATCGTGCACGATACAGCACCAATAAGCATTGTTACCAACGCACGATTCGGGGCACCAGCAGTACGGATGAAGTTATTCACGCCCATGCCAATACACTGGAAAACAAAGCCAAAACAAATGATTCGGATAAACGCTGTCGCGTAGGGACGAACCTCATCGGTCGCACTTGAAAGCGTAAGCAAGCTATCGAGAATGAAAGGATTTGCGGCACAAATCGCAACAATCACCGCAAGAACAAGACTCAACGTCACAGTATTACCAAGGCTAACCTCGGCATCAACGCGCCTGCCTTCGCCAAGACGCAAAGCTGCCAGCGCATTACCGCCATTTCCAATCAGCATCGCCAGCGCAATGAACACGATCATAATAGGGTTAGCCACCGTTGCAGCGGATAAGCCAATCTCGCCCATGGCCTGACCAAGAAAGATCGAATCAATCACATTGTAGGCACCATTAACCAACATGCCAAGAATAGCTGGAACCGCAAATTCGACAATAAGCTTCGGAATAGAAGCCGTGCCCATGCGACTTACCTTATCATCGCGCCGGGGATTCTTAGGATCTTTACCAACGGGAGCACCCGTTTCTTCGTCCCGAAGTGCTTCGAGGCGGTTTTGCGCCACTGCTGCTGACATGCGTATTGCCGCCTTCCATCCGCTGGGCTACTTTTTTTGCGAATGGATCATTCTACTACTCTCAAAGCAAATTGGAAGATACCTAATTTGATCGGGCAAAATTGCCCCCTGATGGGACGAAACAGAAAACGCAATCGTTACAGGAGAATATGAGCTTCACCTGAAGCTACCTGATGTTCTTGTCCCTTTTCGTCACTCAAGACAAGATTGCCATGCTCATCTGTTCGGACAACCAAACCACCGGCGATTACGTCGGCATTCATCGATGCAATTCCTACTGTCCGGCCATTCAAAAAGGCATGCTTGTTGTACTTGTCAACAAATGGCGCAAAGCCATCTTCAAGCCATGTTCCATACGCCGAGTCAAACGTCCCCAATAACGCGCGAGCAACGCGTTCGAGCACTCGATCTCTGTCAGCCGAAGTCGAAACGTGCCTGCCATTGAGCTCATTGAGATATGCGGGCAAAAAAGCTCCTATTGCGGATTGTGTAAGTGACGAAGTCGAAGCTGACTCTGATGAAGAGATTCCTCGATTCCTAATGTGATCCTCGATCTGCTGCGCCGTAGGGGCGAATACGTTTGTCCCAATACCAATACAAACCGCACCAGAAATTGCTTCGAGCGAGATACCGCAGAGCTTTCCCTGAGAGCAAAGCACGTCGTTAGGCCATTTGACTGCGAGTGTCTGATCATCCGTAAACAAACGAAGCATGTCAAGAACCGCAAGCGCAGCCACAAGACTAAGCGTTGGAAGCACAGCAGGTGAGATGCCGTGATCAGCAGGGCGCAACAACATTGAAAGATAGAGACCTCCTGCAGGACTCGTCCAGGTTCTCCCCTGACGACCGTAACCGCCACTTTGAATCAACGAGGTCACGACTATGCCTTCATCGACATTTTGCTTGATCAGGTTCTTGATTTCGTCGTTTGTTGATGTTGTTTCATCCAGACACACGCACCGATAATCAAGCGTTTCCGCTTCGAGCCCATCCGTTATTACACTCCCATCAAGCACGTGCATCCTTTCAGCTTTCGTTCGATCAATCGCCCGAAGTACACAGGGGTCATCGCCAAGGACCCTAAAAACCTTGTCTAATCCTCGTCGCGTGACCAACTTTTACCGTGTCTTCGACAACGGGTGTATCATCGGCAAGAACATGGCCTGGACGCAATTCGAGCAAAGGCTTAACCACGAAATCACGCTCCGTCAGTAAGGGATGGGGCAACGTGAGCTCTTCGCTTTCATATACGTAGCATTGATAGTCAAGAATATCGATATCGCAGGTACGTGGTCCATTCTTTACCGTTCGAGTACGACCAAGCCTGTCTTCGGTTGCATGTGCGTAAACAAGCAGATCCCGCGGTGAAAGGCCTGTTCGTATAAGTACAACAGCATTGACGAACGGTTCTTGATCTTCAAGATAAGCGGGTTCGCTCGCGTAAAAACTTGAGATGTCGATGAGTTGCGAATCAGGGAGCATCACTAAGCTGCTGATTGCCTGATTGAGAACGGCAATCTTAGCTTCCTGCTCTTCGCCTGCGCCTCCCACAAGAGCTACATTTGAACCAAGTCCCAAGAAGCAGTAAGGACGTAAATCTTTCAGCGCCTCCCGCGTGCAAGCAACATTATGCGTCCGCACAACACTTGCCCCTAGCTCAACAGCATTGAGTGCTGCTTGAGCCGAAACTTCATCGCGGTCTTTCGGGTTTTCGATTCCATGAATTTTGCCGAGATAGCTCTTGCGAGATACGGCAACCATTACGGGATATCCTAGGCGTGCGTATTCCTGAAGGTTGCACATCATCTCATAGGTTTGGCTCGGTGTTTTACCAAAGCCTGGACCAGGATCGATGCAGATGCGATCATGCGCGATACCCGCAGCTTCAAGATGCGCAGCTTGATCATGCAGGTAGCGCTTTACGTCCATAACAACATCGTCGTATGCTGGATTATCTTGCATGGTTTCGGGATCACCCAACATATGCATGACAACAACGCCAACATCAAACTGCTGCGCAACCGCAACCATTGCAGGATCGCGAAAGCCGGAAACATCATTAATGATTGAAGCTCCCGCCT
>JAVWLC010000128.1:0-6829 GCA_036638175.1 Raoultibacter sp.
TCTCCGTATGCCTTGGAGCCGCCAGCTGTAGCAATGACCACAACAAGTGCCCCAAGCAGTGCAAGGAATAAGAGTAACGCCCCGTTTCCGGCTATTTGCTCAGCCATCATCTGCGGCACCATCGTAAACGACGAGATGAGCTGCTCAAAGCCGGCACCATTGAGTGTGAACTGGTAGATAAGCATACCTACAAACACGCCAATCACGAGCGAAGAGTACACTTCCTTGGTGATAAGCGCGAGCCCGAGGGCCAAAATAGGCGGAATAATCGACCACACACCAGTACTGATAAGGTCAAAGCCTTCCATATGGTTCCCCTTAATCGAACGGTACTTGAGTGCGAGACGCATCAGCCGATATTCTTTTCGGATGCCACCAATCGTTCGGTGCCGCCAAATCGAGCGGTGCCATCCGAAACGCGAATGAGCTACCCTGCGTTCGCACAGTTCAATGCGATCAAGTATAGCGGTCGTTCGCCTGCGGCAAAAGGGAAAATCTACAATGGGTGGCTTATCCCGAGGACAAGCCACCCATTTTCTCTACTTTACTCTCTGCGTGCGATTTACTTTTCCTCGACAACCTCAAGCTCGTATTCGCGGTCGATTGCACCTTCGGGGTGCGGAGGATCAACATCAAAAGGTACCTTTGGCGTGACCAAGCTCACCAAAGGAACAATGGCGAGCGAAACCACCATGGCCAGAGCGCCGCAGTTGATGGGTGACAGCGGCGAGCCAAGTGCCATGTTGCCCACCGTGAGGCCAACACCAAGAATAAAGCTTGCCCACACCGCCGATTTCGAAATTCTGCCGCTGAACAATCCCCAGAAGAAGGGCCCCAAAAACGATCCCGCAAGCGCACCCCAAGAAATTGACATGAGCTGCGCAATAAACGTGACTGACGAGTTGTACTGGTACAACGCAAGCACCGCAGAAATAAGAACGAACACGACAATCAGCACACGCATATAGGTGAGCTGCTTCTTTTCGCTCATATTTTTCACGACGTTGTCCTTCAAAAGGTCAAGCGTGAGCGTTGAGGACGATGTGAGCACCAGTGAAGAAAGCGTCGACATTGATGCCGAAAGCACCAGCACAATTACGATACCTATCAACAAATCAGGCAGGCTCGACAACATCGTTGGGATAATGCTGTCGTAGACTGGCGTCCCCGCTGCAGTCATTTCGATCTCACCGCTATACAGGCGCCCAAAGCCACCGAGGAAGTAGCTGCCACCAGCAACCACCAGCGCAAATACGGTCGAGATGATTGCACCTTGCTTGATTGCAGGACCGCTCTTGATCGCGTAAAACTTCTGAACCATCTGCGGCAAGCCCCACGTGCCAAGGCTCGTAAGGATAATAACGCCTATGAGATCGGGAAGATTCGGTCCAAAGAAACTGACAAGCGGCCCTTCCATCTGCGATCCCTCAACGGGAATGAGCGACAACTGCGTGATAGCCTCGGTAAAGCCACCGTTATTCACCAGCACGGCCACAATAACCGCCACAATGCCGAACAGCATCACGATACCCTGGATAAAATCGTTCATGACCGTGGCCATGTAGCCACCAAGCACCACGTAGATGCAGGTGATAAGCGCCATGCCAATCACGCACACCTCATAGGGCAAACCGAATGCCATGCCAAACAGTCGCGAAAGGCCGTTGTAAACACTCGCTGTATACGGAATAAGGAAGACGAAAATAATTGCCGCCGCAGCAATGCGCAAGCCCTTGCTCTTGAAGCGGGCACCAAAAAACTCTGGCATGGTTGAAGCTTTGAGACGATGTGTCACTTCGCGCGTACGCGGTCCAAGTACCCACCAAGCAAGCAAGCTACCAAGGATGGCGTTTCCGATGCCAATCCACGTGGCGGCAACGCCGTACTTCCAGCCAAACTGACCCGCATAACCAACGAAGATGACGGCAGAGAAATAGCTCGTGCCAAAAGCAAATGCCGAAAGCCAAGGACCAACGCTGCGTCCACCAAGGATAAAGCCGTCAACGCTTTTTGCGTGTCGTCGGCAGTAGAGCCCGACGCCAATAGCGACGCCGAAGAATATGAGGACCATCAATATCTTTTCAAACATAGTGCAATTCCTTCTCGCTGGGGCATAAACCTATAGACTCTGCCCTTTTCGATTCTGAGATGTTTCAGTGGATGCGCACATGACCTCATTGTGACTTTGCGCGGTTGCTGTTTGCTTCGCGAAAAGCTCCGATGAACCCATGTGCTATTAATATCGGTTGTCGAAAATACGTTGCGTCTTTTTCTCAGAGCGCGGAAGCTCCCCGAGAGCAACGCCTTTGGCAACAGGGGTAACGCCAATTTTACCTTTGAAGATAAAGATGAGTTCTTCTTCGACTCGCCTCTTATCATCTCCCGTTGCGGCAGTTTCGAAAAACACCGTGATGATGTCTTTACCAAAAAGATGATCAATCATAATCTGGTATTCGGACGAAGCACCATCCGTAAATTGAATGACTTCTTCAATTTGGGCGGGGAACATATTCACGCCTTTGACCTTGACCATATCGTCAGTGCGGCCAACCAGAATGTCGATGCGGGGGAACTTCGATCCACAAGCACAATCACCAGGGATAATGCGCGTAAGATCGTGTGTGCGATAACGAATGAGCGGTGCGCCTTCTTTGCGCAGCGTCGTAATGACAAGCTCGCCGATCTCACCGTCGGGCATTGCTTCGCCTGTCTTGGGATCGACAATTTCGCAGTAAATGAAATCGTCCCAATAATGCATGCCCGCGTGCTCGTGGCACGAAATGCCAATGCCCGGGCCATATATTTCAGTCAATCCGTAAATATCGAAGAGCTCTACGCCAAGCTCATTGGCAATACGCTCACGCATCTTATCGCCCCAACGCTCTGAGCCGATAACACCCTTGGTCAGGTGCAACGCATCACGAATGCCGCGCTCAGCAATAGTTTCTGCAAGAAGCAGAGCATATGAGCTGGTTGCGCAAAGAACCGTCGATTTCAGATCCGCCATCATGCGGAGTTGTTTGTCAGTGTTGCCAGGCCCCATGGGAATTGCCATAGCGCCAAGCTTTTCAGCGCCAAGCTGGAAACCAATGCCAGCCGTCCACAAGCCATAACCAGGCGTGATGTGAATGCGATCGCGATCAGTAATGCCCGCCATTTCATAACAGCGCGCAAACATGGTTGCCCAATCATCCACGTCCTGCTCGGTGTAAGGGATGATAACGGGAGTGCCCGTGGTACCGCTCGATGAGTGAATGCGAACGATTTCCTCTTCAGGAACAGCCGCAAGTCCCAGCGGATACACCTCGCGCAGGTCATCTTTTTCCGAAAACGGAAGCTTCTCAAAGTCCTCTTGCGATTGGACATCACCAAGGTCGATACCCTCAAACTTCTGGGCATAGAATTCTGAGCGCTCTTTTAGCGTCTTGAACTGCTCCTTGATGAGCGAGAATTGTGTCTGCGAGATGTTCATAGCGATTTGTAACTTTATCACAAGAGAGCAGGGTGCCCGAATGACATTCTACATTTTTTACACTACAGGAGTGCGAAATCGGGTAGTTCGCCAATCACTGTACCTAAATCAGAAGCTAGCGCGGATATCTCAAGTGAAAACGCATCTGCGGGCTGATTATCCTCTTCACGGCGATAGTACAAATAAAAGGTTCTAATGTCTTTCTGTAAAGGGTCGCCGCTGGGCATTGCCATAATTTCACCTAGCTTTTTATGTTGCTGCCCTTCTCTGAAATGAGGAAAGTAAACAAGGGCTTCCTCGAGAGCCCCATCACAGAATCCGCTCTTGAACGATTGCGTCGAGGACAGGATGAAGTCAAATGCAACAAGCCCCTCGTTCCGATCGCAAAAACTTTTCAAGCACCCAAGAATAGCAATAAAACCTTCTAGCTTCTTTTTCTGCTGGCTTTTATCACGATCACCCAAATTGGATTCTTCGAGTCGAGTAAGACGAGCTCGCAATTCTTCTAGGCTCTCGCGATCAATGCGAGCGAATCCGTGTTTCTCTCTCAGCTCTCTCTCGAGCAAAACGAACCATCCTGAAATCGTTTTCGCGGTATCAGATTTGAATAACGCAAAAAATTCAGCTTCCGACTTCCATACTGGATGTCTACGGCTTTTTCGATCAAAATACTCTGATATTTCTGGGTTATCTCCCCGTTCATTCTTAGAAATACTAACCAGATCATCATCACAAAGCAGTCGTATTACTCGACCAGAAGCGAGTTCAATTCCCTTCGAAGAAAGAGCTTCTTGAGAAAAAAGATGTGCCGATCCTTCTTCTTCAACAGCACTAATGGTAGCTCGAATAAGTCTATCAACCAAAAAACCCTCATACAGAACCACAGGATGACTTTGAATCCATTTTTTCTCAAGATCTCGAGCGTACACAACGTTCTCTAGGACACTCAACGCCGCTTTATGATATGCAATCAAACACTCATTTTCACCTCTTCGGCAAAGCGTGAAACTCTTCAATAATCGCTCATAATCCAAAATTATCGAATCATAACCCGCAACAAAAGAATCCCTAATTAGATAATCAAGCTTATCAACATCAATGCTAGAGGAATTCAAAATTGAAATCATCGCATTTTCCAGCCCTTTTTCTGCAGATGAAATATCACGATGAGCATAACCAGTGATGCATCGTGCAAAAAATGCTTTCTCTTGCGGAGAATCAAAATAGTTTGGCCAAGTGGAGAGAGCCAGCAATGCACTCATTATTTCGTGAGGATTAGCCTCTTTCCCATTTTCCATCCAATACTTCACGTCTAAGCCGAAAGCTTCATCACCGACGCAATCGCATAAATCATTGCTTATCGGTTCGAGACTTCCATTTATTCTGTAGAAGTCTTCTCCAGAATGAGAGAATGGCGAATGGCCAAAATCGTGCAACAAACAAGCTCGTTCGAAGATTACTTTCTTTTCTAAAAAGGCATCATACTCATTGCTGGTGTACAGTTCTTTTACTGAAGCATCAAGTGCCTCAACAGCACGACTACCCAGATAGTACACCCCAATTGAATGGATAAAACGGTTATGCAACGCAGCGGGATACAGCGGAGCATAACCTGTCTGACGCACCATCCGCAATCTTTGGAACTCAGCCGTATCTATAAAGTTTCGAAAAAGGCTGCTCTCGATTTCTACATATCCATAAATTGGATCCTTGATACGCTTCGAGGTCATCCGCAGACACCGAGCTCGCTTAAAGCTTCTTTATCGGTGAAAGCCAGTATCATTTCGAAAGACATAGCAACGCGGAAGAGCCTTCGTAAATCTTCAGGACTATATTGAGCCTTAAGGGCGATTGTCATATCGCGCGTAGCCGAATCTTCTCCAATAGAAAAATATTCGGTACAGTTGCGTAAAAAACTATCCGTTCGATCACGTGATAGGATCAGAATTGCTCTCTCATCAGAGTTATTAAGTATTTTTACAACTGCATTTCCATATTTACTTAAATCTTTGAAGGACACGGTCCTTTTTTCAGATTGCTCAATCAATTCAATGAGCGCATTAGAGACGAGATCTTCAATTCCAATGTAATAGCACATTATATTTCCCATCTAATGAAACACTGAACAACGAAATTAAATCCAGAATAATATATGAATGTATTACTACGATAATTCAGTATACGACTTTCATTTTCATAGTTTCAAGCCAATAAAGTATTTCGTTTTTGTTACATAAAGCGTCAATGGCCTGTC
The DNA here is from genome assembly GCA_036638175.1 of Raoultibacter sp. Classification (GTDB taxonomy): domain Bacteria; phylum Actinomycetota; class Coriobacteriia; order Coriobacteriales; family Eggerthellaceae; genus Raoultibacter. Next base: position 5,727 of record JAVWLC010000128.1, read on the forward strand.
TCGTATTTTCGTTTCTAGCTTGCGATTCAGTTGATCGCGATATCCACTGCTTCCAAGTTCATCGCGACGAAGCGTTCTTTGACGCATGAAGGTATCGCGCGCTTAAGGTCGTCGATGGAAATCCCGATATCGCTTGCGGCAAGGGCGCTCGCGAGCAGCATGATGTTGAGCGTCTTGCGGCTTCCTGAATGCTCGACCAAAGCCGCATCATCAACCGTCACGCAGTGCGCAACCAGCTCGCTCAAGTGCTCGATGACGTCAACAGCTCGATAAGGCTCTTTCGAAAGTGCCGCCGAAACGGGTTGAATGGCTGTCGTGGCCGTAACCAGCGTACCTTCGGGCTTGAGATACGGAAGCACACGTGCGGCTTCCGCTGGCTCAAACGCGATGATGAGATCGGCTGATCCGTGCGCGAGCAAGGGCGCATAAACTGCTTCACCCTTGTTACCCATGCGCACATGGGACACAACGTTACCACCGCGCTGAGCCATGCCAATAGTTTCAGCGGTGCGCACCTGCCAGCCTTTTTCTTCGGCTGCTTGTGCCAGAATCTTTGCAGCGAGCACGGTTCCTTGTCCGCCCACACCAGCAAGCAATACGTTAAGCATCGCTGCCCCCTTCCGCGCCTGCGGCAGAAGGCTTTGTGATCACGTGGAATGGGCACACCTGCACGCACAAGCCGCAGCCGTTGCAGAGGCTCGCATCAATAAATGCGCTGCCGCGACCATTATTTCTGGGGCCCACCGCTTCTGTATCAAATCCGATGCCTGGGCAGCCAATCTCGGTGATGCACTTTTTGCACCCTGTGCATGCTTCTGCGTCAAGAGAAACAGGTTCACCAGGCTTTACGAGTGAAATACATGGTCCTTCGTACATGATTGCCGACGGTCCCGCAAAGTCGATCGCTTCTTGTGCGGCAGCTTTGCTCTCTTCGAGATTAAAAGGATTCGCGTGCACAATACACTCGAATCCGACGGCGCGCAGGACGGCCTCAATCGAAATGGGCTTGGTCTTGGGTCCCATGAGCGTCACACCCGTTCCAGGGTGAGGCTGCGAACCGGTCATCGCCGTCGTGGCGTTATCGAGTACTGCCACCGTAATAT
>JAVWLC010000129.1:0-6806 GCA_036638175.1 Raoultibacter sp.
AAGATATAGCAAGTGACTTGCTTTCGCTATCTTCGCTTTCGGGCAAGCGCATGAAGGGCATGTATACGTTGAGCAACGTAACAGCTGATACTTTGGTTGTGGCAACCTATGAAGCAAGTCCTGCACCAGTTACGTATGCAATCACTGCAAGCGTTGAAGGTGGACACGGTAAGGTTTCGCCTTCGGGTCTTGTAACATGTATCCAAGGTAGTAACCAAGCGTTCTACTTCATACCTGATGCTGGATATCAAGTTGCATCAGTTACGGTTGACGGACAAGCGGTAGAAGCATCGAGCTCGTACACGTTCTATGACATTCAGGCAGCGCACAATCTAGCAGTGTCGTTCAAGGTTCAGGTAACTCCTGGTCCTGTGAACCCGCTTGATCCGCTCGTTAAGCAGCTGACGCGCACGGGTGATACGCCGCTGGTTGTTTGGATCGGCCTCATTGCAATCTTTGCAGGTGCCGTGGTTGTTGCTGTCATGATTGCTCGTCGTCCTCGTAGCAGGCATGAGTACAGTGGCTCGCAAGCTCGGAGTCGCCGAAGTGTTAAGCAAGCAAACCGATCGGATAGAACGATCCATAAACGCTAAGCGCTAAACAAGGCAATAGCCAACAGCAGAATACGAAACGATTGGACCCGGGAAAACTCGGGTCCAACTTTTTTGGTGCGCCGGGGTTTGGCAGGCGGGGTATATCGGATTCGTTTAGGAGGCCGTATCCAGTGGAATCCAAAGTTTTCCACAGACCGTATTAGCGCTGATTCCCCTAAGAATGCTCGTGCTTGTGGAGCTCCAGGAATGGGCTCTAATGAGGCGTTTCTCAACGCCCCATTATGCAAGGACTCAAATCGGTAAGTTTCATACATGAACCGTGTAGTGTTGCTGTTCGTCAGCAACCTTCTTACGTGTAAGGTGTGGATCATCTTTGCGTACGGAAACTGTTGGGCTGAAGTAAGTAAAAAATCTCCAAAGTGAAAGGTGCGCAAGTTACGATGCAGCTAGGATTCGCAGACGCGGCATAGGGACAGCATCCCCACATCCATTTTCTGAATATATGCAGGAAGGGGGTGACGCTTATGACGGCTGAATTTTGGTTGACTCTTGCGGGACTTATTCTGCAGACGATTGAGTTAATTCTCGTCGTGAAAGATAGGTCCTTGTCCGACAAGGAAATGCCGGACAAGGAGAACTAAACAGACCCGAACCGCCGAAGCGATCCGAGAGCCATGTGGAGCACCTACTCCGCATGGCTCGCCTGCTATTGTAAGTGATTTTCTGACCCACTTCAATAATGTACAGTATTAGAAAATTCCACTCGTGTCTTCGTGGCAACAAAATACTTGAAGCACGGCAACAACTGCGGTGAGTCGCTTGCGTGGCGGCGCGAAGCGATTATGGTAGGGAAGTGTAGGGATCGGAGCCCTAAGCAGTCGCAGCGCGGACTACTTCGATCCAACAAGTAAGAAAACGTGCAGTATGTGAACGCACGTAACGTGAAGGTAACAGATAAGGAATCCTAGAAACTTCTTTAGCAAGAAAGTTGACAAGCTTAGACTTAGATTATATAGTTTCAAATATCGGAAAGGTTCGCATGTGCGGACCTTTGCATATATACACAAGAAAGCATGCAATTACGCAAGACGCAGAGCAGTAAACATTAGGAACAAACTCAGAGTGAGAGGAAGCAATAATGGCTAAAATCATCGGTATTGACCTTGGTACCACAAACTCCGCTATGGCAGTTATGGAGGGCAGTGAGCCTGAGATTCTTGTCAACGCTGAAGGCGATCGTACAACCCCTTCCGTCGAAGGTTTCCGCAAGGACGGCGAGCGCGTAGTCGGCAAAGCGGCAAAGAACCAAGCAGTTACTAACCCCGAAAACACCGTGTCTTCCGTCAAGCGTTTCGTTGGTCGTTCTTTTAATGAGACAAGCGAAGAGCAGAAGACCGTCAGCTACAAAGTAAAGAAAGGCGACGGCGGACGTGCTGTTGTCGACATTGATGGCAAGGACTACACCCCCGAAGAGATTTCGGCAATGGTTCTGCAGAAGCTCAAGAATGATGCAGAGAAGCAGCTCGGCGCTCCCGTGACCCAGGCGGTCATCACGGTGCCAGCTTACTTCAACGATGCGCAGCGCCAGGCAACGAAAGACGCAGGCAAAATTGCTGGTCTTGAAGTGCTTCGTATCATCAACGAGCCAACGGCAGCAGCTCTTGCTTATGGTCTTGACAAGACAAACAAAGATCAGCAAATCCTGGTCTTCGACCTCGGCGGCGGCACCTTTGACGTGTCGGTTCTCGAACTCGGTGACGGCGTCTTTGAAGTTCGCTCCACCGCAGGCGACAACCACCTGGGTGGCGACGACTGGGATCAGCGAATCATCGACTGGATGGCTGACAAGTTCAAGAGCGAAAACGGAATTGATTTGCGCGCAGACAAGATGGCATTGCAGCGCTTGAAGGAAGGCGCCGAGAAAGCCAAGATGGAGCTCTCCTCCACCACACAGGCTAACATCAACCTTCCCTTCATTACCGCGGATGCTTCTGGTCCTAAGCACCTTGATTACACCCTGACTCGTGCAGAGTTCGAGCGTATCACCAAAGATCTGCTTGACCGCTGCAAGAAGCCAGTTGAGCAGGCTCTCAAAGATGCAGGCCTCAAAGCAGGCGACATCAACGAGGTCATCCTCGTTGGCGGCTCAACCCGTATGCCTGCTGTACAAGATCTCGTCAAGCAGGTAACGGGCAAAGATCCCAACATGTCGGTTAACCCTGATGAGGTTGTGGCTATGGGTGCTGCGGTTCAGGGCGGCGTGCTTTCAGGTGATGTTGAAGGCATTCTGTTGCTCGACGTTACTCCGTTGTCGCTGGGTGTTGAGACCATGGGTGGCGTTATGACCAAGATGATCGAGCGCAACACCACAATCCCAACCCGCAAGACCGAAGTGTATTCGACAGCTGCAGACAACCAGACCTCCGTTGAGGTGCACGTCCTCCAGGGCGAGCGTGATATGGCTTCTGGCAACAAGACGCTTGGTAAGTTCCAGCTTACAGGTATCCCCGCAGCTCGTCGTGGCATTCCGCAAATTGAGGTCACGTTTGACATTGACGCTAACGGCATCGTGAACGTTTCGGCAAAGGATCTCGGCACAGGCAAGCAGCAACAGATCACCATTTCTGGTTCGACCGCGCTCAATGATGACGAAGTCGATCGTATGGTAAAAGATGCTGAAGCTCACGCAGAGGAAGACAAGCTCCGCAAGGAAGAAGTCGAACTTCGCAACAACGCTGATGCATTGGTGAACGCTACCGAGCAAACGCTCGCTGAAGTGGGCGACAAGGCTCCTGAGGATGTTAAGAAACAAGCCGAGGAAGCAGTCGCTGAAGCACGGACCGCACTTGAAGGCACCGACATGGACGCCATCAAGGCGGCAACCGAAAAGATGCAAGCCGCTGGTTACAAGCTCGCTGAAGTGGTGTACTCCACCGAAGGCGCAGCAGCAGGCGATGCAGCAACCGCTGCTGAGTCAACTCCAGCTGACGATACTATTGAAGCCGACTACGAAGTCGTCGAAGACGAAAAAGAAGACGGTAAAGAAGGGAAGTAATCATGACTATGCCCGATAAGGACAAGGTCGTAGGCTCTTCCGCACAAAACACAAGTCCGGGTAGCGGTTCCCACCCCTCCCCCCATCCTAAGGGGACCGCAGCCAAAGACGATACCCGTCAAGCAGCCGATTCGAAAGGATCGGCTGCAGGCGGGAAGACGTCACAGGACACAGCGGCACATCCCAAGGATGCAAAAACTGCATCGGGTAAGGGTGACGCCGATGTGCTCGAAGCAGAAGTGCTCGACCCAGAACAAGCTCCCGAAGCCACAGACGCACCTGCAAGTGATTCAGAATTGGTAGCGAAGGCTCAGCTTGAAGCAGCTGAATGGCGCGACAAATTTGTTCGCTTGCATGCCGAGTGGGACACCTATCGCAGGCGCACCACAGAGCAGCGTCAGGAAGAGAAAGCGCGCGCGACCGAGAAGCTCGTCGAAAGTCTGCTTCCCGTTATCGATGACCTTGAGCGCACCATTGACTATGCGCAAAAGAATGGCGAAACCGGATTGCTCGGTGGCGTCGAAGCGATACGTACCAAGTTTGTTGATACGCTCGTGAAAGATGGCGTGCAGGTGCTTGATCCAAAAGGCGAAGCGTTTGACGCGCTGGAGGCACAAGCGGTTGCTACGGTTGACGACAAATCGGTGCCTGACGAAACGGTTGCCGATGTGTATCAAAAAGGGTACAAGATGGGTAACAAGGTGTTACGACCAGCTATGGTAACAGTTGCCACAGGCGGGCCGAAACGCGAAATTCCCGTTGAGGAAAACGAAAAACAGTAAACCAGGCGGGGGCGAGCACGGAAAAGGTTCGACCCCGTTCTACTTCATACGACAAGAAAGCGAGGTGGACGCATGGCGACAACAGCAACACCCGATTATTACAAGACGCTAGGCGTTCCACGGAACGCGACAGCTGACGAAATCAAAAAGGCTTATCGCAAGCTCGCACGCAAGCATCATCCTGATGCGGGTGGCGATGAGGCAAAATTCAAGGAAATCAACGAGGCGTACGAGGTTTTGAGCGATGATGAAAAGCGCAACCTCTACGATCAGTACGGCACAGCTAACCAGAACCAGATTCCACAAAATTGGGGAGGCGCACAAGGCGGCAATCCGTTTGGTGGACAAGGATTTGGCGGCTGGTCCGATATATTGGAAAGCATTCGTCGCGGCGAAGGGGCATTCGGGTCCGATTGGGATCTTGGCGGCTTCGGCGGTTTTGGCGGCAATGCTCAACCAAGGCCGCAGCGCGGTCAAGAAATGAATGTGACGCTGAAGGTGACCTTCGACGAAGCATTCAGGGGTACCGAGAAGCGCGTCAGTGTGCGCGTGCCCGGCAATCCCGAAAAGGAAACGCTCTCCGTTAAAATCCCTGCTGGAGCAGTGGATGGGGGACGCCTGCGCTTTAAGGGCAAGGGCGGCCTCGGTGCAAACGGAGGAGCAAACGGTGATCTTCTCATCACCACAAAGATCGAGCCCCATCCGTATTATTCGCGGGAGGGAGCCGATGTATATGTGGCGCTGCCCGTAACGGTGGCCGAAGCATCGCTCGGTTCGAGTATTGTGGTTCCCGCACCTGATAACACTAAGGTTCGTATCAAGGTTCCTGCTGGAACGCAGGATGGTACCGTTCTTACTATTAAGGGCAAGGGCGCTCCTAAGGTGAAGGGTGAGGGCAACGGTGACTTGAAGATCAAAGTCGGTGTTGTGGTTCCGAAGGAAATGAATGATGCACAGAAGCAGGCCATGGAAGATTACCTGGCTGCAACTGAAAACGATATCAGGAGTTGGTAGTGCAATGACTGACAGGAACAGACCACTGTACATGATCAGTGTTGCTGCCGAACTGGCGGGGGTTCATCCCCAAACGCTCCGTACGTACGAGCAAAAGGGCCTGGTGACACCCCAGCGCACCAGCGGTAACACAAGAATGTACTCGCAGGCTGACATCGAACGCCTTGAGCTTATTAACGAACTGACGGGCGAGGGAATCAACCTCGCTGGCGTCATTCGCATCCTTGATCTTCGGGGAAGACTTGAAGATAGGGATTCGGAACTCGATGATTTGCACAAGAAAGTTCGGCGTCTTGCCGATCGCGTGCACGAACTAGAAACGCGGGAGAGCGTCAATTCGCTTGTCCGCAGCGAGCCGGGTGCTCTTGCTTTGCGCAGGTCCGGCATCGATTTACAACGATAACTAACGAAGGAGGTTAGGCCTCATGAGATTCGATAAACTAGCGCTGACGGCGCAAGAAGCCATGCAACAGGCGATTATCATCGCTTCGGAGGAAGAGGCTTCCACCGTCGAACCCATCCATATGCTAAAGGCTTTGCTGACAGCGCAAGAGAATAACCTATCGGCCATCATCAAACGCATCGGCGCGGAGCCAAGTCAGTTGCTTGCCAACGTCGATGACGAACTGCAGCGCTCGCCAAAAGTGAGCGGGCAGATGGCTTCAATGCCAAGCCAGGCATTCTTGAAGGTCATCGATTCGGCTGTGAAGATCGCCGAGAAACTCGGCGATAGCTATGCGACAAGTGAGCATTTGCTTATTGCGCTGTCGGAAGACAAGGGTGCGGCGGGCAAAATCTTATCGGTTGCGGGCGTTACCCGCAAAAACATTGAAGCGGCATACGAAGAGCTGCGCGGTGATACGCGCGTAACTGCCGCTGATGCCAAGACACAATTTGAGGCGCTTGAGCAGTATGGACAGAACCTGACGCAGATGGCTCGGGAAGGCAAACTCGATCCCGTTATTGGCCGCTCTGAGGAAATTCGCCGTACCATTCAGGTGCTATCGCGGCGCACCAAGAACAATCCTGTGCTCATTGGCGAGCCTGGCACGGGCAAAACAGCCATTGTTGAGGGGTTGGCGCAGCGCATCGTTGCGGGCGACGTTCCCTCTTCGCTGCAGGACCGCGAACTGGTCATGCTTGATCTATCAGCCATGATTGCGGGTGCGAAGTATCGCGGCGAATTTGAAGATCGCTTGCAGGCAGTGCTTCGCGAGGTGAAGGGCTCCGATGGGCAGATCATCCTGTTCATTGACGAGTTGCACACCATTGTGGGCGCAGGTACCACGGGCGATAGCTCCATGGATGCGGGCAACATGCTTAAACCAGCACTTGCGCGCGGCGAGCTGCATGCCATTGGCGCCACCACGCTTGATGAATACCGCAAGTACATCGAAAAAG